>CAJASG010000485.1 GCA_903944555.1 uncultured beta proteobacterium | reverse complement strand
TACTGGTTGTGGCCCGCCTGCATGGCCTGGGTGACGTGCGCAATGAGTGCGGGGTCACAGGCAAAGTCAGGAAAGCCCTGGCCTAGGTTCACGGCCTTGTGCTGTGCCGCCAGCGCCGACATGACCGAGAAGATTGTGGTGCCTACATGGGGCAGGCGGCTGACGAGGGTGGGGGTCTCACATTTCATAGTCATTGACGTGGCCATCCATGGCTTTGGTAATCAGGTTGCGGGTCAGTCGGTCGCTCAGCAGCTCGGCGAAGGTGTAGACAAAGTTGCGCAGGTAGGCGCTGCGTTTAAACGCCACGCGCGCCACGTTCTGCCCGAACAGTTGCCCCGCCGGGCGGACGACCAGGCCGCCTTTGCCGCCGTTGGTTTCGCAGTCTTCCTGCACATCACGCACCGCCATTTCGGCCGCTATGCCCACGCCCAGCCCCAGGCGCACATAAGTCTTGATCACGTCCGAGTCAATGGCTTCCAGTGCGATGCGGGGCGTGAGCTTGCGGGTTGCAAAGGCTGCGTCGATTTTGGTGCGCCCGGTAAAGGATGGGTGGTAGGTGATGATGGGTTCCTGCGCCACATCTTCCAGGGTAATGCGCTCTTTGAGCGCCCGTGGGTGGTCGGTTGGCAACACCAGCATGTGCTGCCATTCGTAGCTGGGCAGGGTGACCAGCTCCGAGTAGGCGGATAGCGATTCGGTGGCAATGCCGATTTCGGCCACTTCGTCGATCAGCATCCGGGCCACCTGGTCTGGTGCACCCTGGTGCAGGCTGATGTTGACCTTGGGGTAGGCCGCACGCAGGGCCGCTACCTTTTCCGGCAATACGTAACGCGCCTGGGTGTGGGTGGTGGCAATGGAGAGCGTGCCGCTGTCTTGCGCACTGTATTGCTCGCCGATGCGTTTGAGGTTGCCTACTTCACGCAAGATGAGTTCAATGCTTTTGAGTACCAGTTGCCCGGGCTCCGTGATGCGTTTGAGGCGTTTGCCGTGGCGGGCAAAAATGTCCACGCCCAGCTCTTCTTCCAACTCAATGATGGCTTTGGAAACCCCGGGCTGCGAGGTGTGCAGCGCTTTGGCGGCTTCGGTCAGGTTCAGGTTGCGGCGGGCGGCTTCTTGGACGAAGCGAAACTGGTGCAGGTTCATGGGTGTTTACGGGTGCGGGCTGTCGAGCGCAATTTCTGCCAGCAACTGGATGAGTCGGCTGTCTTCGCCCACCGCCGCTTTGAGTGTGAATTCAACGGATGGGTGCTGTGTGCGCAGTTGTTCCACCAACAGGGGCAGGTCTTCGCGGGCGTGTCGGCCAACGCCCAAAAACATGGGCACGATGGTGATGGCTTGAACCCCTTGGTCGAGCAATGTCTGTGTGGCGGATGCCAGATCAGGGGTGCTCAACTCCAGAAACGCGCACACCACGGGCGTTTCCGCCGACTGCGCGGCAATGTTGCGCGCGACGGCTTCCATGGGTTTGTGCCACAAAGGGTCGCGCGAACCGTGCGAAAAAAGAACTATGCCATTGGGTTGAACTGAAGGGGTCATCGTCGTATTACCAGCCATGCAAATGCAGTTAAAGAGATAAAAGAATAGATGAGTCCAGGGAGCGCTGCCGTAAACCACGGCTGCCACCCTTGCAGGTTGCCCAAGTCGCCCAGCACATTGTTGAGCAGTACAAAGCTGATGCCTGCCATCACGCCACCGAACACGTAGGTGGCAATGCCGCCGGATCGGAAGTGGAGGTAGGCAAAGGGCAGGGCGAGCACCACCATCACCAGGCAACTAATTGGGTAGAACAGTTTTTTCCAAAACTGGATCTCGTATTTTTGGGCCGCTTGGCCATTGGCGTCCAGATGGCGCATGTATTGGTACAGGTCAATGGTGCCCATACGCTCGGGGCGAAGCACGGCTGCAGCCACCATTTCTGCGCTGACCTGTGTGGGCCAACGAAAGGTGTCCAGCCGGGCTCGGTCCACACGGTTGGCCTTTGGATCTGTCGCAAACTCGGTCCGGTCTACGCCTTCAAGTATCCAGTCTTCGTGATCCCCAAATTGTGCAGTTTTAGCCTGCGTCAAAGAGACCAGCGCGCCTTTGTTGTCAAACTCAAAAATACGGACATCTTTCATGTTGGCGTCCGGCGTGAGGGCGCCGACATTGACCGCGTAATGCCCGTAAGCCTGTTTTTCTTTTAGCCAAGCTCCTGTTTTTCCGACTGTCATGTTTCCCTTGAATGTCGACTTAAGCAGCTGTGCCGTTTTGTCTGCCAGTGGTGCAACGTAGTCGCCAACCGCAAACGTGAAGAGGCTAAAACCAAGCCCCAACACCACAAGAATGCGAAGTGCGCGCCAAGGCCCCAGCCCGCTGGTACGCAAAATGGTGAATTCGGAGCTTTGCGCCAGCCGCGCCATCACGAAAATGGTGCCAATCAAGACCGTGATTGGGAGCAATTCGTACACATGGCTGGGGACCATCAGGGCCACATAGATCATCGCTTGCGGTATCTGGTAGCCGGTCGCGCCGTGCTTGCCGACGGATTGCAGCTCTTCCACAAAGTCGAAGAAGAAAAACAAGGCAATGAATCCCAGGGTCACCAGCAGGACCATGAGTGCGATTTCACCGTAGAAGAGGCGGCGTACTGTTTTCATTTTCCAAACCCACGCAGAGTCCAGTTATTGTGGCGCTTGCTTAACCACAGCAAGCCCAGCGCCAGCGATCCGCCATGTAGGGCCAGTAAATACACGCCAAAATTCACTTGGCCATTTTCAATCCAACTTTTCCCCAGCACCAGCAGATTGAAGTACGCAATAAACGCCAGGAATGCAACGCCCAAGTTGCCCGATCGCCCGACGCGTGGATTGGCACCCGCTGCCGCCAATCCAATGATTACGAAGTTGAAGGCTGCAAGGGTAAGCCCGATGCGCCAGGCGAGTTCTGCCAGATGACGGGGAATTGGGGTTTCCACTAGTTCCAATGAGGTCATCGATCTGGGTGGAACATAGCTGCGTTGAGACGGGTCATCTGCGCCCACCCGGGTCCCGTAAGTCTCAAAAATGCTGACCGTCATGTCGGACTTTCCCGTTATTTTTTCCAGGCTCTGCCCGTTTTCCAGCACCAGGTATTTGTCGCTTCCAATGACGGTGATCTTTCCACTGCGGGCGGACGTAATGGTTTCCTTGCCTTGGTCTTTGGTCGCAATAAAAACATTGCTCCCTGCCTGCTTTCCATCCGCATCTTTTTCGATGAAGAACACCCGATCACCGTTGGCCGATTCTTGAAATTGCCCCGGTTCGATGCGCGCAAGGTCGCCTCTTTTGTCAAACTTGTCCCGCAAGTCCTCAATGCGCCCAAAGGACCACGGCAAGATAAAAAAGGCAAGTGCAAAAATGACAATCAAAATGGGCCAGGAAAATTTGAAAAGGGGCTTGAGCAGTGAGGTTAACCCCCGGCCACTGCCAAACCAAATCACCATTTCACTGTCGCGAAACATGCGAGTCAAGACACTCAGCACGGCAATGAACAGGCACATGGACAGAATGGTGGGCAAGTCCGAAAGAACCGAGTACCCCATGATGAGCAGCACGTCTGAGGGGAAAAAAGTACCCCGAGAGGCCTCCCCCAGCGTACGAATCAGGGTCATCGTCATCACCACGGTCACCAGAACCACCAGGGTGGCACCAAAACTGCGTGCGAGTTCTTTGCGGATGGAAGAATGGAATAACATTGGCT
>CAJASG010000484.1 GCA_903944555.1 uncultured beta proteobacterium | reverse complement strand
CCTGCGCGACTGACGCGCCAGGCTGCGCGCCAATCAAAAAAGGGCTTGAACCTCGCAGTTCAAGCCCTTTTTTTGGGCCTGCGCCCGTGCAGGCGCAGCCCCGAAGCGTGCATCACTCTTCGACGAAGGCCTCTTCGCGTTTGGCCTTGACCGAAGGCATGAGCACCACCGCCAGCAAAATGGCAGCCGCCAAGAGCAAACTTGCCGATAGGGGCCGGGTGACAAACACGGTCCAGTCGCCACGCGAGAGCAAGAGCGCGCGACGCAGGTACTCTTCCATCATCGGCCCAAGAATGAAACCGAGCAACAGCGGCGCGGGTTCGGCCCCGAGTTTGATGAACAGGTAGCCAATCACACCGAAGATGGCCACCATCCAGATGTCAAAGGTGTTGTTGTTGGTCGAATACACGCCAATCGCGCAAAACAGCACGATGGACGGAAACAGCCAGCGGTAAGGCACGCTGAGCAGCTTGATCCAGATACCAATGAGCGGCAGATTCAAAATCACCAGCATCAGATTGCCAATCCACATCGACGCAATCAGGCCCCAGAACAGCTCGGGGTTGCTGGTCATCACCTGCGGGCCGGGCTGGATGTTGTGGATCGTCATGGCGCCCACCATCAGCGCCATCACCGCATTGGGCGGAATACCCAGCGTCAGCAAGGGAATAAAAGACGTCTGGGCACCGGCGTTGTTGGCGGCTTCCGGCGCCGCTACCCCACGGATATTGCCTTGACCAAACGGCACTTCGCCGGGGCGCAGCTTGGTTCTTTTTTCCAGGGTGTAGGCCGCAAACGAGGCCATCACCGCCCCGCCCCCCGGCAAAATGCCAAGCAGAGAACCCAAGGCGGTTCCGCGCAAGACCGCAGGCACCATGTTCTTGAAGTCTTCCTTGCTGGGCATCAGGCCGGACACCTTGGCGGTGAACACCTGGCGTTCGCTCTCGTGCTTGGACAGGTTGCTGATGATTTCCCCGTAGCCAAACACACCCATGGCAATGACGATGAAGCCAATGCCATCGGTCAGCTCGGGAATGTCGAAGCCGAACCGGGCGACGCCCGAGTTAACGTCTGTACCGACCATGCCCAACAGCAAGCCCAAAATGATCATGGCCACCGCTTTGAGCAGCGAACCCGACGCCAGCACGACGGCACCGATCAGGCCCAAAATCATCAGCGAGAAGTACTCTGCCGGCCCGAACTTGAAGGCCAACTCGGTCAACGGCGCGGCAAAGGCCGCCAAAATCAAAGTTCCCACACACCCGGCAAAAAACGACCCCAACCCGGCGGCGGCCAAAGCAGGCCCCGCCCGGCCCTTACGTGCCATCTGGTAGCCATCAATGACCGTCACCACCGACGAGGATTCCCCCGGCAAATTCACCAAAATAGCCGTCGTGGAGCCCCCATACTGCGCACCGTAATAAATGCCGGCTAGCATGATCAGTGCGGACACGGACGGCAAGGAATAGGTGGCGGGTAACAGCATGGCAATGGTGGCCAGCGGCCCAATGCCGGGCAACACACCAATCAAGGTGCCCAACAGGCACCCGACAAAGGCGTACATCAGGTTTTGTACCGTGAAGGCGACTTCAAAGCCTTGGGCAAGATTTGTAAACAAGTCCATGATCCGTCCTCAGGTGGTGATAAAAGCCGGCCAGACCGGAAACTGCAATTTCAGCAGCAGGATGAACGCCAGATAGCTCATCGCAGCCAATACGGTCGCCAGCACCAGCACCTCCTTGGGCCTGAACTCATCCCCCGCCAAACTGGCGATGAACGTCAAGGCATAGATGCCCACGATCAGACCCATAGGCGGCAGATGAATGCTCGGCAAGCCGCCTAAGCTGGCACCAAACACCAGGTTGGCGGCAATGATGAAGAACAGCGG
>CAJASG010000483.1 GCA_903944555.1 uncultured beta proteobacterium | reverse complement strand
GACGAGGATTTCATGAAAAATCTAAATGCGATCGATCGCGTCGCCCGGCTCGTGTTGGCCGCACTGTTGTTGGAGTTGGCATACTTCTGGCTCGCGGGTGCGTGGCAAATTGCCAGCACTGTGGCGGGGTGCGTGATGCTGGTGACTGCTGGCGTCGGCTTTTGTCCGATCTACAAAATCTTTGGACTCAGCACAGCCTCCGCAGGCAAAGCTGCGCCCAGCAATTTCTTGGTGTCGATGGCCGTTTTACTGCTGGTCGGTGTGGTGGTGGGTGGTAGTTATGGCAGCATGTTTTTCACGCGCAAGTTGTTTCTGGAAGACTTCAATGCGATGAACAATTACTACAAACAAACCTTGTTCTTCACCGGGAAAAATGAGCGAGAAAAGGCGGTGAGCAACTACGAAAAATTACTGCCCTCGTTCCGGGATTTCCAACTCAAGTACACCGCCTACCAGCCTTATGCGCTGAAGGGGGATGCCCAGTTGCCACTTGACATGGTGCGCGTGGCCACGGTGCTGGCAGACGTCAACCCACTGGTGCGCGGCGGTGATCTTCACCAAGCCCATTTAGATCTTGAAAAAGTGCGCCCGGTGTTTCAGGATGTTTTCAAGCGCAATGGATTCACCATGTTGGCCGTGGCGCTGGTCGATTTTCATGATGCGATGGAGTTGGTACTGGATGCCGCCAACCAAAAAGACCCCGTCAAATTGATCAGTTTGTACCCTGAAGTCAGCGATAAATTGAAGCTGGTTGAGGCCGAGGCCCAAGACGCGGAAATTCAGGCCATCCGCAAAAACCTGGATGGGCTGTTGGCGGGGGCAAAAAGTGACGGAAAAGACACGCTGCCTGCCAAAGCTGAGGTACTGAAGAGTAGCTTTGTCAAAGTCTATTTGAGCCGCGGATAATGCATTGATAGCGGGGCCAAAAACAAAAAGCCTGAGCCGCAGAGCGGTCAGGCCTTGGTAGGGCACTTTCAGAAGTGCCCATTGGAAGCGTGGCGAGATTTACTTGGCCGACAAGCACTCTTTCATGAAGGCTTTGCGCTCGTCGCCCTTCAAGGCTTTGGTTTTCGCGTCCGCGTTGCAGGTCTTCATTTTGGTTTGCTGTGCGGTTTTGCCATCGGCAGCAGGTGCGGCGGCTGCGGGCTTGGCGGAGAGGCACTCTTTCATGAAGGCTTTGCGCTCATCGCCGGTTTTGCCGGTGGCATCCTTGTTGCAGGTCCCCATTTTGGATTGCTGTGGTGTCTTTGCCTTCTCATCGGCAGCGTGGGCTGCGCCCAAGGAGAGTGACAGGCCCAGAGCCAAAAGGGATAACAGTTTTTTCATCAGGGGTCCTAACAGTTAATTGGCAGCTTGGCCGCCGTTGCAAATAAATCCACCGTTGGATTCCAGCACATAACGCCTCAAATGGCAATGCGGCTGACCTGCACGCCATTGTCCCGTACCCCTGCCGGTAAAATGCGGGCATGTTGTCTGTAAAAATTGAATTGCTCGAAGCCTTGGCGCAAGCCTTGGAAACCCTGTCACCCGGCGCTGGCGCCAAAGCGGCTTTTGAGTCGCCCAAGGTGGCCGCCCATGGCGATTTGGCCACTACCGCTGCCATGCAGTTGGCCAAACCGCTCAAACTCAATCCGCGTCAATTGGCCGAAAACCTGCGCGCCTCACTGCTGGCCGATGCCGCGTTTCAGCGCTGGGTCGAAGCGATTGACATTGCCGGTCCCGGATTCATCAACATCAAGCTCAAGCCTGAGGCCAAGCAGCAGATCGTGCGCGAAGTGTTGTCACAAGCCGCCCAGTTTGGTAGCCAAGCGACTCAGGGAAAGCGCATGCTGGTGGAGTTTGTATCGGCCAACCCCACTGGGCCCTTGCACGTCGGCCATGGCCGTCAGGCGGCGTTGGGTGACGCCATCTGCAATCTGTTCCAGACGCAGGGCTGGGATGTGTACCGCGAGTTCTATTACAACGACGCCGGGGTGCAAATCGGCACGCTGGGTGCCAGCACCAACCTGCGCGCCCAAGGTTTCAAGCCGGGTGATGCCGAGTGGCCCAGCGGGGAAAATGCCGCCGCCTACAACGGGGACTACATTGCCGATATTGCCGCTGACTTCTTGGCGGGCAAGACCGTCAAGTCGGACGACCGCGAGTTCACCGCGTCTGGCAAGCTCGACGATCTGGACGGCATGCGCGAATTTGCGGTGGCCTATTTGCGCCACGAGCAGGACTTGGACTTGCAGGCCTTTGCGGTCAAATTTGACAATTACTATTTGGAGAGCAGCCTGTACACCAGTGGCAAGGTGGCGGATGCCGTCAAACGCTTGCAGGCCGCCGGCAAAACCTACGAACAAGACGGAGCACTGTGGCTCAAGTCCACCGAGTATGGCGACGACAAAGACCGCGTCATGCGCAAGCAAGACGGCACTTACACCTATTTTGTGCCCGATGTGGCCTACCACATCACCAAGTGGGAGCGCGGGTTTGAGAAGGTCATCAACATCCAGGGCACCGACCACCACGGCACGATTGCCCGGGTGCGGGCCGGGCTGCAGGCGGCCGATGTGGGTATTCCGAAGGGCTACCCGGACTACGTGCTGCACACCATGGTGCGGGTGGTCAAGGGTGGCGAAGAAGTCAAAATCTCCAAGCGGGCCGGCAGCTATGTGACGCTGCGTGACCTGATTGAGTGGACCAGCAAAGACGCCGTGCGTTTCTTCCTGCTAAGCCGCAAGCCCGACACCGAGTACACATTCGATGTCGACTTGGCGATCACCAAGAACAACGACAACCCGGTGTACTACGTGCAATACGCCCATGCCCGCATTTGCTCGGTGCTGGCCGCTTGGGTGGAAAAAGACGGCGGCGATGTGGCCAGCCTGAATCAAGCCGACCTTTCCCCGTTGCAAAGCCCGCAGGCCATGGCGCTCATGTTGCTGCTGGCCAAATACCCCGACATGCTCACAGCCGCAGCCGAAGGCTTTGCGCCGCACGATGTGACGTTTTATCTGCGGGAATTGGCCGCTTGTTACCACAGCTATTACGACGCTGAACGCATCCTGGTGGATGACGTGCTCGTCAAGCGGGCGCGACTGGCACTGGTCGCCGCCACGGCGCAGGTGTTGCACAATGGTTTGGCGGTGCTCGGCGTGAGCGCCCCGCAAAAAATGTAGTGAAATCTATGACAAATATGAGCATGAAGCAGCAGCGCGGCGGAACCATTCTGGGGTTCATCATTGGCGTGGTGGTGGGTTTGGCTGGGGCCTTGGCGGTGGCGGTGTACGTCACCAAGGTGCCAATGCCGTTCATGAACAAAAGCCAAAGCCGCAGCGCGGAACAGAACGAGGCCGAGGCCAAAAAGAACGACGGTTGGGACCCCAACGCCGCGTTGTACGGAAAGAACCCCGTCAAAGCCATAGCCCCACCGGCCACCCCGGCCCCTGACGCGGGCGCGACGGTGCCGGCCAAGCCGGATGCAAAAGCAGACGCCAAGGTCGATGCGAAGCCAGATGCCAAGGGTGAAATCAAACCGGCCGTTTCTGCGGACCCCTTGGGGGACCTGGCCAAAGCCAAGGCCGGCGCAGCGGGTGCGGAGCCATTTTCTTACTATGTGCAGGTTGGCGCGTTTCGTACGCAGGAAGATGCGGAGAGCCACCGTGCCAAGTTGTCACTCAGTGGCATCGAATCCAAGGTGTCGGAGCGTGAACAGTCCGGGCGCGTGGTGTTTCGCGTACGCGTAGGACCGTTCGAGAAGAAGGAAGACGGCGAGCGAAGCAAGGAAAAACTGGACAAGGCCGGTCTGGAGACCGCTTTGGTGCGGGTGCAACGCTGAAGCCAAGGCCCTCTTGTCCGGAACTTTTACCGCCACAAGCGGTCTGAACGTGAAATTTGGAGTATTGATCAATGAAACGTCGTGAATTTTCCCAGGCTGCAGCCGGTGTTGCGCTAACCTCTTCCGTATTGCTGACGCCTGTGGCGCATGCGCAGCTGAAAAAACCACAGGCTGGCAAGGACTACCAAGTGTTGGACCCGCGCGCTACGGTGGACGCACCGGCGGGCAAGGTGGAAGTGGTGGAGTTTTTTTGGTACAGCTGCCCGCACTGCAATGTGTTTGAGCCTACCTTGGCCGAGTGGGTTAAAAAGCTGCCAAAGGACGTCGCGTTCCGTCGGGTGCCGATTGCGTTTCGGGATGATTTTGTACCCCAGCAACGCTTGTTCTTCGCACTGGAAGCCATGGGGCTGGTGAAAAAGCTCCATGCAAAGGTGTTTGCCGCCATCCATGGTGAAAAGCAGAATTTGGCCACGGGGGAGGCCATTACCGAGTGGGTCGGTCGCCAAGGGGTAGATAAGCCCAAGTTTGTGGAGCAGTACAACTCGTTCTCGGTCGTGACCAAGGCCGGTCGCGCCTCCAAATTGCAAAACGCCTACAAGGTGGAAGGTGTTCCCGCGTTGGGCGTGGCGGGCCGGTTCTACACCGATGGCTCCATGGCCGGCAGCATGGAGCGCGCCTTGCAGGTGGTGGATACATTGGTGGCGGAAGTTCGCGCCGGTCGTTGAACAGGGGACTGAAGTCGGTTCGGGTTCGGTCCTGTATGGGGCTAGTTGGGGGCTAGAATGGTTTTTTTTAACCCCCCACCCCTTCGCGGAGACCGCACCATGTCGACCCAGAAATTCAGACTCGTTACCCGCAGTGACTTTGACGGCTTGGTATGCGCCGTATTGCTCAATGAGCTGGACCTGATCGACGATATCAAGTTTGTCCACCCCAAGGACATGCAGGACGGCAAGATTGAGATCACCGAACGCGATATCACCACCAACTTGCCGTATGTGGCGGGCGCGCACATTGCATTTGACCACCATGCGTCCGAGACGGTTCGCAACACGGGCGAGCGCCCCAACCACATCATTCACCCGGAGGCTCCATCGGCAGCACGCGTGGTGTTTGACCATTACGGTGGCGCCAGCCGGTTTCCCGCCCGGTTTAACGACATGATGGTGGCGGTGGATAAGAGTGATTCGGCGCAGTTCAGCCGCGAAGAAATTCTGGAACCTACCGACTGGGTGTTGCTGAATTACCTGATGGATTCGCGCACCGGTTTAGGTCGCTTCCGGGAGTTCCGCGTCAGCAACTACCAGTTGATGATGGACCTGATCAAGTACTGCCACGACCACACCATTGACGATATCTTGCAGCTCCCGGATGTGGTGGAGCGCGTGGACCTCTATTTTGAGCACGCGGCCCAGGCCCGGGAGCAGATCGAGCGTTGCGCCACGGTGCACAAAAACCTGCTGGTGCTGGATTTGCGTAATGAAGAAACCATCTTCGCAGTCAACCGTTTCATGATTTACGCGCTGTTCCCCGAGACCAATATTTCGATCCACGCGATGTGGGGCGTGCAAAAGCAAAACACCGTGTTTGCCACCGGCAAGTCCATCACCAACCGCAGCTCCAAAACCAATATTGGAGATTTGATGCTGTCCTATGGCGGCGGCGGTCATGAAAACGCGGGCACCTGCCAAGTCGAGAACGACCGCGCCACCCTAGTGCTGCAGGAACTGGTGACAAAAATCAACTTGGACGGTTAATGGGTGGCGGCAAGCCGCGAACTTAACCCCATTAAGGCCCGAACTGCTCCGGGCGCTCGGTACAATGGCCCAAGCGCATTTTGAGCAAGTTTCGTGCCTTATGAACAATCCTTTTATTTCCGTGTTGGTGGCAGTGGCTTTTACGGGAGCCGCAGGAGCGTCCTTGGCTGAAAAAGCCGATCGCAACAAGCCCATGAATATCGAAGCCGATTCGCTTCGCTACGACGATGTCAAGCAGGTCAGCGTATTCAGCGGCCATGTGGTGCTAACCAAGGGCACGATTCAAATTCGGGGCAAACAAGTCGAAGTCCGCCAGGACCCCGATGGTTACCAATTTGGTCTGGTCACGGGGGATGCAGAAACCCAGGCTTTTTTTCGCCAAAAGCGCGAAGCGTTGGATGAGTTCATTGAAGGCGAGGGTGAAACTATTGAGTACGACGGCAAGGCGGACACCGTCAAGTTCGTCAAAAAGGCCCAGTTGCGCCGCTACCGTGGTACCACGCTGGGCGATGAGATCACCGGTGGTGTGATCGTTTATGAAAATCTGACCGACATGTTCTCTGTGGACGGCAGCGCCAGCAAGGGTGTGCCCGGGGCGCGTGGCGGTCGGGTGCGGGCCATGCTGACCCCCAAGCCATCGGACGTCGGCAGCGCGAATTCACAGCCGGGGCAAGCCTCGCCCACCTTGCGCGCCACCACCACGCTGGAAGGTGTTGCCAAGTGAGTCCAGACACCGGCATCGGACGACTGGAGGCGCGCCATTTGCAAAAGGCATATGGCAAACGCCAAGTTGTGAAAGACGTGTCGTTGGCGGTTCGTACCGGAGAAGTTGTGGGCTTGCTGGGCCCCAACGGCGCGGGCCAGACCACCTCGTTCTACATGATTGTGGGCTTGCTGCGTGCCAGCGCAGGTGACATCACCATTGATGGACAGTCCATCGAGCACATGCCGATCCACCGCCGTGCGCGCTTGGGGCTGGGCTACCTGCCGCAAGAAGCCTCCATATTTCGCAAGCTCAATGTCGAAGACAACGTGCGTGCGGTGTTGGAGTTGCAACACGACGACAGCGGCAAGCCCCTCTCAAGCGGGGAAATCGAGTCCCGACTGACGGCGCTGTTGAAAGACCTGCGCGTGGAGCATTTGCGCGAATCCCCTTCATTGGCCCTGTCGGGCGGTGAGCGCCGGCGCGTGGAAATCGCCCGGGCCCTGGCAACCCGACCGAGGTTCATTTTGCTGGACGAGCCCTTTGCCGGTATTGACCCGATTGCCGTGATCGAGATTCAGCGCATCATCAATTTTCTGAAGAATCGCAACATTGGCGTGTTGATCACCGACCACACTGTGCGCGAGACGCTGGGCATTTGCGACCACGCTTACATCATTAGCGATGGCCGGGTGCTGGCCGAAGGCACGCCCTCCGAGATCGTGAACAACGCCGATGTGCGGCGGGTTTACCTCGGCGAAAATTTTAGAATGTAGATGAAACAAGGGCTTTCATTACGCGTCTCGCAGCATCTGGCGCTGACGCCGCAATTGCAGCAGTCCATCCGGCTCTTGCAACTCTCCACGCTGGAGTTGAGCCAGGAGGTCGAGCAAATGCTCGACGAGAACCCGTTTCTTGAACAGTCGCAAGACAGTGCCGAGCGTGAGGAGTTTGGCCTCGCGCAAGCCGACACCCCGGTCAGCGCGGGTGAGCGTGAGGCCGAGTTTGCTCCTAATTCAGTAGCTGATTACGCAAGTGCTGCGGCGGTCGAAGGCAAGAATGACGATGAAGCCACACCCTTGTCCGCAGACGACGGCATCAGTTGGGAGGGCGACGGCACCACCGAGATGACGCCCGACGATGGCGAGTGGGGCGGCGACGCCAAAGCGCGCGCCAACAACCTCGGCGATGAGGAAGACAAAGACGCCACCGAGTTGGCCCGTATCCAGGAGTCCTTGCAGACCCATTTGCACCGCCAAGCCCTGCGCCTGCGCCTGAGCGAAACGGACAGTGCCGCACTGCGGTTCCTGATTGAGTCCCTCAACGACGACGGATACCTTGAAGAGCCGTTGATGGAATTGGCGCGCAGCCTGGGTGGTGACGACGAAGAACAGCTCCAGGACTTGGTGCACCACTTCACGGTGGCTTTGGGGCTGTTGCACAGCCTGGAGCCGGTCGGGGTGGGTGCCCGCGACTTGGGCGAATGCCTGCGACTCCAGGTCCGGGCCTTGCTGGCGGATGCCAAGGCGTTGCCCCTGTCCGTGCCCGCGGGGAGGGGAGAGGTGTTGAGCGTGGCCTTGAAGATCTGCGGCCAGCCCATGGACCTGTTGGCCCGCCGGGATATCAAGCGCATGGTGCAGTTGTGTGGTGGCACCGACGCCCAAACGCGCGAGGCCATTGCCCTCATCGCCCGCTTGGAGCCCAAGCCAGGGCGCCGTTTTATTGATGTTGAGCGCAACATCGTGGTGCCTGATGTGCTGGTGGTGTCCATTACCAAACCCGGTGCCATCAATCCCAAATTCCGGGTGCAGCTCAACCCCGATGTCATGCCTAAGCTGCGCGTGCATGACATCTATGCCAACGTGCTGCGCAACCACCGGGGTGGCAAAGACAGCGCCAGCCATGCGGCACTGCAACAGCGCCTGCAGGAAGCGCGCTGGTTCATCAAGAACATCCAGCAACGCTTTGACACCATCCTGCGTGTCAGTACGGCGATTGTGGAGCGGCAAAAGGGTTTCTTCAGCCACGGCGAGATGGCCATGCGCCCCTTGGTGTTGCGGGAAATTGCCGACGAATTGGGACTGCACGATTCCACCATCAGCCGGGT
>CAJASG010000482.1 GCA_903944555.1 uncultured beta proteobacterium | reverse complement strand
CACCACGCCAACGCCACGAAGACCAAACCCAGCGTTTGGCCCGCTTGTGCGCCGCCCTGGAGGCCGCGCACACCGAAGTACACGACACCACCGACACCGATTGGCCTGCCTTGCTGGTGCGCCTGGCTGCAGCCAAAGGCGTGCGCAAACTATTGATCGGCGCCAATACCGCTCACGGTGCAGCACTGGAATCCAGTCAAACGCAGAACCTGCAAGTGGTGCAGTACACGCAACCCATCGAAGAATGGCGTGATGCGCTGTTTGACGACATAGATGCCTCACTCACACTGGCCCGCAGCGCCATTGCCGAGACCGGCAGCCTGGTGCTATGGCCCAGCGCATCAGAGCCACGCACCATGTCCCTGGTGCCGCCGGTGCATTTCGTACTGCTGGACGTGGCGACCATCCACGCCGATCTGCATTCCACCCTGTGCACAGAAGGGTGGGCCGACGGTCTACCCACCAACGCGCTACTCATCAGCGGCCCCTCCAAGACCGCCGACATCCAGCAAACCCTGGCCTACGGCGCGCATGGCCCGCGTGAACTGGTGGTGCTATTGCGCCACCCCCAAGGAGCAGCTCCATGAGCCAGGTCATTCGCATCCACCCGGCAGAAGACTTCAAAGAGCGCAGCCGCAGTGTTCTCAACGACCCAGGCCAACGCAAAAACTTTCGCGGTGCAATGGACTTTCTACAGGCCAAGCGCAGCTCCCAGTTCCCGGACCAGGACGAGTTGGCCAGCCTGCGTGAATTGGGGGCCAACATCCGGCGTTACAGCCTGGCCAACCTGCCGCAGTTGCTGGAGCAACTGGAGACCAATCTGACAGCAAACGGTGTGCAAGTGCACTGGGCCCAAAACGCCGACGAAGCCAATGCCATTGCGCTGGGCATTGCCCGGCGGGTGGAAGCCAAGCGCATCATCAAGGGCAAGTCCATGGTGAGTGAGGAGGTCGAGTTCAACCACGCCATGGAAGCGGCCGGCATCGAGGCCTTTGAGTCCGACATGGGGGAGTACATCGTGCAGTTGGCCGATGAGAAACCTTCGCACATCATCATGCCGGCCATCCACAAGACCAAGCAGGAGATTGCCACGCTCTTTGCGGCCAAGATCCCCGGCGTGGACTACACCGAAGACGTGGATGCCTTGATCCAGATTGGTCGCAACGCCTTGCGGCGCAAGTTTGCGCAGGCCGACATTGGCCTGTCGGGGGTGAACTTCTGCGTCGCCGAAACCGGCTCGCTGTGCCTGATTGAGAACGAAGGCAACGGGCGCATGTGCACGACCGTACCGCGTGTGCACATTGCCATCACCGGCATCGAAAAGGTCGTTCAAAAACTTGAACACATCCCACCGCTGTTGAGCTTGCTGACACGCTCGGCCACCGGCCAGTCCATCACCACTTACGTCAACCTGATCAGCGGGCCGCGCAAGCCCGATGAAAAGGATGGTCCCGAAGAAGTGCACCTGATCTTGCTGGACAACGGCCGCACCCAAGCCTACGCCGACGAGCAGTTACGCGCTACGCTGCAGTGCATCCGTTGCGGTGCCTGCATGAACCATTGCCCGGTGTACGCCCGTATAGGTGGCCACGCCTATGGCACCACCTATCCCGGCCCGATTGGCGCCATCATCTCGCCCCACATGTTGGGCCTGGAGTCCACCTATCCGTTGGCCTTTGCGTCCACATTGTGTGGTGCCTGTGGTGAGGTTTGCCCAGTGAAGATCCCGATTCCCGACCTGCTGGTTCGCCTGCGCAACGAGGCCCAGGCCCGCCCGGGCACCACGGAAGCCACCCTGCGTGGCAGCGGTGCCGCCCGCACCGTGCTCATCAGCTTGGTGTGGCGCTTTTGGTCACTGATTTACAGCCGCTTGGGCTTCTACCGTTTGACATCTTGGTTCATGAGCCGGGGGCGTGCGCTCTCGCCAACCGAACAAGGCGCCTGGACCCGCAGCCGCACTCCCCTTATTCCCGCGCCAAAGCGTTTGCGCGATCTGTTGAATGAAAGAAAAAAATGAGTCAGACGAGTCCGTTGGTCCAAGCCCTTTCACGCGTGCTGCCCGAGCGTCAGGTCATCACTGACAACCTGCGCCGTCTGGCCTATGGCACCGATGCCAGCTTCTATCGGCTCACGCCCGAGGTGGTCGCCGTAGTGGAGTCCGAAGAAGAGGTGCAAGCCTTGCTGCAAGCGGCGCGCTCGCACGGCCGACCCGTCACCTTTCGTGCGGCAGGGACCAGCCTGTCGGGGCAAGCCGTCACGGACAGCGTACTGGTCCTGATTGGCGAAGGGTTTGCGACTTGCGAGATTGGGCCCGATGCCGCCACCGTGCGTGTCGGCCCCGGCATCATCGGCGGCGAAGTGAACTACCGACTGGCGCCACACGGGCGCAAGATCGGACCCGACCCTGCCTCCATCAATGCCTGCAAAATCGGCGGCATTGCAGCCAACAACGCCTCAGGCATGTGCTGCGGCACGGCGCAAAACAGCTACCGCACGCTGGCGGGCATGCGGGTGGTGCTGGGGGACGGTGCTGTGCTCGACACCGAAGACGCCTATAGCGTGGCCACCTTTCGCCAAAGCCATGGCCCTTTGCTGGACACTCTGGCACAGTTGGGCGCCACGACCCGGGGCGACGAAGCCCTGGCCGCGCGCATCCGCCACAAGTACAAAATCAAAAACACCACTGGTTACAGCCTCAACGCACTGGTGGACTACGAGGACCCGATCGACATCCTGGCCCACCTGATGATTGGCTCCGAAGGCACGCTGGGCTTTATCTCCCGCATCACCTACCGCACCGTGGTGGAGGACCCGTTCAAGGCCAGTGCCCTGGTGTTCTTCCCCACCATCGAGAGTGCTTGCCAGGCCGTTATCCGCTTAAAGAAAGAGCCCGTATCCGCGGTGGAGTTACTGGACCGGCCGGCCCTGCGTTCCGTAGAGGCCAAACCCGGTTTACCCCAGGTGATGCGTACGCTGGGGGACGACGCGGCAGCCCTGTTGATCGAAGTGCGTGCCGAAACTGCTGTCGCACTGCAGTTGCGCATGGATGCTGCTTTGGGCGCATTGGCTGGCATTGCCACAGTGGAGGCGCCGGCGTTTTCAACTGACCCTGCCACCTGTGAGATGTACTGGAAGGTGCGCAAGGGCACATTCCCGTCGGTGGGCGCCATGCGCCGCGCGGGCACCACGGTCATCATTGAAGACGTGGCCTTTCCGGTGGAATCACTGGCGGGTGCCACGCTGGATTTACAGGCGCTGCTGCGCAAGCACGGCTACACCGAGGGCATCATCTTCGGCCACGCCCTGGAAGGCAATCTGCACTTTGTGTTTACGCAGGATTTTTCAATCGACAGTGAGGTGCACCGTTATGCGCGCTTCATGGATGACGTGTGTGATTTGGTGGTCGACAAGTACGACGGCTCACTCAAAGCAGAACACGGAACCGGCCGAAACATGGCGCCCTTTGTCGAAAAAGAGTGGGGCAAACAAGCCACCGATTTGATGCGAACGATCAAACGGCTGTTTGATCCGGAAAACCTGCTCAATCCGGGTGTCCTCCTCAACGACGACCCCATGGCCCACCTGAAGAACCTCAAGCCCATGCCGGCGGCCGAGGACATTGTTGACCGCTGCATTGAGTGCGGCTTTTGCGAACCACTGTGCCCGTCGCACCGCCTGACGCTATCTCCACGCCAGCGCATTGTGAGCTGGCGTGAGTTGTCGCGCCGTGCCGCTGTAGGTGAACCCGGTGGTGATGTAGAAGCCGATTTTGCCTACTTTGGACTGGACACCTGTGCCGGCTGCGGCCTGTGCTCCACCGCCTGCCCGGTCGGCATCGACACGGGTGAGCTGACCCGGCTTTTGCGGGGACGCGGCTTGGGGGGTGCGTCGCAAAAGGTGGGGCAATGGACCGTGGGCAACTTTGGCAAGGTGGCTACTGCTTCGCGCGTGGGCATCACCATGGGCCACATGGCGACCAGCGTGTTGGGTGAAGGGCTGGTGGGCAAATTGTCCGGTGGTGCCTGGAAGCGCGGTATGCCCAAGGCAGGCAAGCTACCCGACGCTTACCAAGGCGCCGGGGACCCCGTGGTGTATTTCCCGACCTGCGGTGGGCGCATCTTTGGTGCCAACACTGCCGATGAAGCGACATTGCCTGAAGTGATCATGGAGTTGCTCACCCGCGCTGGTTACGCACCACGCCTGCCAGAGGGTTTCGACAAACTGTGTTGTGGCCAAATGCTGGCCAGCAAAGGCATGGCAGAAGAGGCGGATGCCATGTCTGAATCGGTGTTGCAGGCACTGCTGAAGGCCGCAGACGATGGCCAGGGTGGCCACTACCCCGTGATCATGGATGCCAGCACCTGCACGGTGCGCATGCAAAAGTACATCGCCGCGCGCCTGACCGTGCTCGACTTTCATGAATTTGCACACGATGCGCTCTTGCCGCGCCTTTACTTGGTTAAAAAGCCGGGGCCTATTGCCCTGCACATCAACTGCAGCGTGCGCCGCACGGCGTCTGACACCAAGCTGCGCCACGTCATCAATGCGTGCGTCACTGAGGTGGTGGAGCCTGCGGGGGTGACGTGTTGCGGGTTCGGCGGGGATCGCGGGTTTGTGGTGCCAGAGCTCAACACCCATGCGCTGCGCAAGGTGCATGACGCACTGCCAAAGAGCTGCTGCGAGGGGGTGTCCACCAACCGCACCTGTGAAATAGGCCTGACCTCAGAGACCGGGCGGCCGTACCGCTCCATCGCCTACTTGCTGGAAGAGTGCAGCCGCGAGGATGTCATTTCGGGCTGTTAAAGCGGTCATTACAGACACGCCTCTAATGAGCACTGCCTTTGACGTCAAATTCGGACAGGAATTATGTGATTTACTCGCGTCCGATCTGAACTTGGTCTGCAGTTTTATGGGGGATGAAGGACGCATCGTGGCCTCCAGCGTTCGTGACCGCATTGGAAGCACCCATGCCATCGCCGCGCAAATCATGCGAGGGGAAATTGCAGAATACGGAGTGACCCAGGACGAGGCCGCCAAGTCCGCCGTGATGCGCGAAGGCCTCAATATGGGGATCGATTTCGATGGCAAGCGAACCATCTGCTTTGCCATCGCAGGCCCCTTGGCGATGGTCCGACCACTGGCCCACCTTGTACGCTTCAGTGTCACCACGATGCTGCGCGTACGCCAGGAGAACACAGCCCCGCCAGAGTCTATGGCCCCGTCTCCAACCGCGGCCAACCTGGTGCAAATGCTGAGCGACACCAGTGAAACCATGGAGCGCAGCCTGGCACGTTTGCGTGACGCGGTGGACAACATCGACCAAGGCATCACCGTGTTCGATGCAGAAATGCGACTGGTAGTGTGGAACACGCGCTTTGTCGAATTGATTGACATTCCCGCTCAGTCCATTCGCTTTGGCATGTCCATTGAAACCCTGCTGCACTGCTATGCCGACTGTGCAGGCTATGAACCCGCCGAGGCTGAGGCCATGGTGGCCGACCGCGTGGGATTGGCGCGAACGGGTCGGGCCACCTATTTTGAACATATCAAGCCAAACGGGGTCGTGCTTGATGTGGTCGACCGCCCTCTGGCTAGCGGCGGTTTTGTTTCAACTTACACCGATGTGACACCCCGTAAACGAGCTGAGATCTCGTTACGCACAGCCTACGAAAATGCAGAGCGCATGGTGACGGAGCGTACTCGGGATTTGAGCGCCTTCGCAGAACTGTCCTCTGACTGGTTCTGGGAGCAGGACGCAGAGTTTCGATTCACCGGGTTTTTCGGTCACTCTACCGAGAAATTGCGGCGCCGGCAGAGTGACTTTATTGGGAAACGGCGTTGGGAGATGCCCATCCATGGGGTGAGCGAAGAACAGATTGCACAGCACGTTGAAACGCATCACCGGCATGAGCCGTTCCACCGTTTCGAATACCAGATACCGGGCTCCGACGGCGCGACCCAGCACTTCTATATCAGCGGCATTCCAGTGTTCGATGTCGGGGGAACATTTATCGGATACCGTGGCATTGGCAGCAACATCACCGAGCTGCGGATTGCCGAGCAGGCTATTCGGGACAGTGAGCAGCACCT
>CAJASG010000481.1 GCA_903944555.1 uncultured beta proteobacterium | reverse complement strand
GCTTGATGACACTGGCCAAGCTGGCCATCACCAAAAACACACCCGCAGTGCCGCCAAAGGCGGTCATGATCAGGTCGGCGCCATTCTTGTAGCCCAGCGTCATGGCAATCATGCGCGACAGCATCAGGCCCATGAAGAAGGTGAATCCCAGCAACACCGGCACGCCGGCGGCGGAGTTTTTAGTCTTTTCAATCGCATAGATGAAGCCGAATGCGCCACCGAGGAACACAACCATGCCCATGATTCCGCTCAAGGAGTTGGTGATTCCGGTGGCCACGCCAACCCATGCACCCAGTACGGTAGGCACCAAGCTCATGGCCAAAAGCCAGTAGGTGTTGCGCAGCACCTTATTGCGTTGCTCGGCAGAGACGCCGTAGCCCAGGCTCTGGCCTAGGGTGGTTACGTGATCAGTCATAGTGATGCTCCTTGAAAATCTACTGCTTGTAGATGGGCCGATTTTAGGGTCAATCAAGTGGTGGATTGGATTTTTGGGTTGCATTAGTCCGTTTTTTTGCAGGGCTGTTGTCTGGTGGGGGTCTCAATGGTGGCTGCGCCAGACGGTATGCTTGAGGCTTTCACCATAACGACAGAGACTTGCACCATGAAAACGAAATCCGTACTTGAATTTGCTGACATCAAGGCCATCGCGGCAGGCGCTGAGGCAGAAGCCCTGAAAAACAACTGGGCCGTCAGCATCGCGATTGTGGACGATGGTGGCAATCTGCAATGGTTCCAGCGCCTGGACGGCGCCGCACCCATTTCAGCCCTCATTGCGCCCTCTAAGGCCCGTACCTCCGCTATGGGCCGACGCGAGAGCAAGGTCTACGAAGACATGATCAACGGCGGGCGCGCCTCTTTCTTGAGCGCCCCCGGCCTGGAAGGCATGCTGGAAGGTGGCGTGCCGATCCTCAAAGACGGCCAGTGCCTGGGCGCCGTCGGCGTGAGCGGCGTGAAATCCAGCGAAGATGCCCAGATTGCCAAGGCCGGCATTGCCGCCATCGGTCTGTAATTCCATTTCTAAACCATCCCTGTCGTTGTTGCTTTGCCTTGCCGTGCTGAAGCACTGTCTGCGGCTTCGCGCCTAGACATGAATGATTTTGAAACGGAATAAGCACTGACCTTGGGGCGTGGAGCGCAGGCTCTAAATTTTGGGTTCGGTAATAAACCCAATCTTGCGCAGGCCCGCCTGCTGTGCCGCTCCCATGGCCTGCGCCACAAATTCGTAGCGCACGGCCTTGTCACCACGAATATGCAGCTCGGGCTGGGGCTCTTTAGGGGCTTCGGCCTGAAGCAGGGTGCTGAGCTGGCCGTCGGGCACCTGGTTCTGGTTCCAGAAATAGGTCCCCTGAGCGTCCACGCTGAGTGAGATCGTTTCCGGTTTGATGTGTTGCGTCTGGGCGCTGGCCTGGGGTAAATCGATGTTGACCGCGTGTTTCATCACCGGAACGGTGATGATGAAGATGATCAGCAGCACCAGCATCACGTCCACCAGGGGTGTCATGTTGATCTCGTTCATCACCTCGGAATCCCCATCCGACGTGCTGTCTTGTAGTCCGAATGCCATCGCCGTTACGCTTTCTTCATGGGAATGATCTTGGCCTGGCTGCTGCCGTTGCCCACGCGTGCGCCGGTCACAAAGTAGGCGTGCAGGTCGTGTGCGAAGCGGTTGAGCTTGGTCAGAATGGATTTATTGCCCCGCACCAGCGCGTTGTAGCCCAGCACCGCCGGGATGGCGACAGCCATAATTGATAAAAAAAGTTTTGTAAAGTTCATATTATTTCCTTTATTGTGATCGAGCCAAACGCATGGTTCGTTGTCTTTCCCAAGCCCCGTTGAGGTCTGG
>CAJASG010000480.1 GCA_903944555.1 uncultured beta proteobacterium | reverse complement strand
GTTTGCGTTTGATCGACAAAAAGGGTATCGATGTTGTGCTCGCAGATCTGCGCGCACGTGGCCAGGCATAAGGAGCAGAACCATGGCAACCAAAGGCGGCCGCGAAAAAATCAAGCTGGAATCCACAGCCGGTACTGGTCACTTCTACACGACCAGCAAGAACAAGAAGACCATGCCCGAGAAGATGCTGATCAAGAAATTTGATCCTAAAGCTCGCAAGCATGTGGACTACAAGGAAATGAAACTGAAGTAATTCAGTTTTCCCTGAGTCTCTAAAAAGCCCGCACATTGCGGGCTTTTTTACGCCCGTCCTGCCGAGGCCGATGGCACAATTATCGATTCCCCACTCACTGCTTTATCCGACCACGCCATGCAATTCGATCCGACGATGACCCTTAAATTGCCGCAAGGTCACACCTTTGCAGACCTCAAGGTGCGGCGTTGCGATACGGACTCCATTGACCTGGACATGGACATCGTCAAAACCATCTGCACACTCAACGGCTTGGACTTTGAGAAGGTCTGCGCCAACCCGGGTCCTGTGGTGAGCGCCATCCTGAGCGTCTGGTACAAAAGTCATCTGGAGTTGGGCGGCGCACCGGATCCGATCATGGAGTCGTTCAGGCCGCAGGATCAAGCCGGCGCGAATCACTCCCTTCATTGACCTTGCCAGCGTCGTCTACGTAATGCCCAGCCCAAGCGATCGCCTGTCTTTGCGCTGGTACACCACGCTTGCCTTGCTGCTACCCCTGCATGGGGCCGTCTGGGCCACGGCCAACGGGAGCGGTGTGCCCCAGCATGGCCCGAAAATTTACAAGTACATCCACAGCGGCACCACGTCGTTTTCGGACATTGCCCCCAGCAAAGGGGCGTACGCCATCTACAGCCCTTCGTGCTATGCCTGCAGCGTCACATCGAACATCGATTGGCACGCGACGCAATTGCATCTGGACGCCTATGGCGACGAAATCAACGCAGCCGCGTTAGCGTTTCGCATGGAGCCCGCCCTGGTACGCGCGGTGATTCATGCAGAGTCCGGATTCAACGCGCGTGCGCGCTCTAAAAAGGGTGCCATGGGGTTAATGCAACTCATGCCGGGCACGGCACTCGATCTGGGCGTTGTAGATGCCCTAGTGCCCAGTCAGAACATACGCGGCGGTGTGCAATACCTGGCCACCCTGATGGCCCGCTTCCACAACGATGTGGCACTGGCCACGGCCGCTTACAACGCCGGGCCAGGCGCTGTGCAAAAACACGCTGGCGTGCCGCCATATGCCGAAACGCAGGTTTATGTACAGCGGGTCAAAATCTTGCACCAACGCTACAAGGCGTTGGCACACGGGTAAAGAAAACCCGGGGTATCAGACCCGCGCGGCCCGCAGGCGCATCGAGAATTCTTGCAAAGCGGCAATGCCGCTCTCTTCCGCTCGGCGGCACCAGGCTTGCAGGTCCAGCGCCAACTGCTCGCGCGAGACATGGGTGTTGAGCCACATCTGGCGCAACTCCTCGCGCATGGTCACCATCTTGTCCAACACGGGCGAGGCAGCGCGTGCACGCGCCATTGCCACGGCCATGGAGGCTGGCACTTTTTCCAGATCGCGGTGCATCCAACGTTTGGCGGCCTTGAGCACGACGACATCGGCGCTGCGGGCTTTCATAGTCTCAAACTCCTCACGCGCAGCCTGGCGTATGCCTTTGGCGTAGGTGGCCATGATTTCGTAGCGGTTGGCGATCAAGGCCTCCAGCGTTTTCTCGTCCGCCACCGGACGAATATCGCCATAGGCGGCCTTGGGCGGTGTCTTCTTCACTTTCGCCAGACCCATCAACTGCATCAGGCTGATGTACATCCAGCCAATGTCAAACTCATACGGCTTCACCGACAGCTTGGCTGACGTGGGATAGGTATGG
>CAJASG010000479.1 GCA_903944555.1 uncultured beta proteobacterium | reverse complement strand
GCTGTAAACCTCGATCAGGCGCGCCTCGGCCACTCCGTCTACGCCTTTGGACGTGGCCACTGGTTGTCGGATTGGCTCTTTCTTGACTTTGCGCGTCTCGGGTGCTGCGTGGACCAAATTTGCGCCAAACAGCAACAGGGTCGCGATTGCCGCTGTGAAATAGGATGCACCCATGTCAGCGGTCAAGGCGAAAAAATGCAGGGGAATTGGAGCATGTGCTGACGTTCGCATGGCGGTCTTGAATCAAGACCCTGTGGATTCTTTAACGATGTGCCACCGCTCACCAACTTTGAGCAAATCCAGCGTTTTGTGACTGGACACGGCCAAGCCGCTGGCTTTGTAGTTTTGACGGAATTGCGCAACGCCTTTGTTTCCGTTCACGGTGACTGTCAGGTTTTCCAGTTTCACACTGATTTTGGATTTGCTGCTGATACGCTGGCGCCGCTCTTCTTCCCAGGCGCTGCGCTTCATTGAGCCAGGAGGATCAAACTCTTTGCCATACGCCGCCAAGTATCCTTTTACATCTTTTGCAGCCCAGGCACTGGCCCAAGCGCGCACAGCAGCTTCCACCTCTTTCACGCCATTATTTGCGCTCGCCGGAGTCGGTGCTGGCGTTGGCGTTGGTGCAGCAGCGGGCGCCGCAGCCACTACGACTGCAGGGGGAGTTGCGGGAGTGGGTGCAACCGTGGGTGCCGCAGGTGCAGTAACCGGTGCTTTGGAGAGAACGGGGCCCGGTAACGTGGGAGGTGCCTTTGTTGTGACCGGTGCAGCAACTGGAGACGCAAGCGAGGGTGCTGGAGCTGCTGGCATCGCGGCGGGCCGCTGCCCTTTGGCGCCGGTGGGGCTAAAGAGTTCCCGAATCAACGCCAACTTGGGTGCCACAGCGGGATTGCTCGCATCCAGTTGTAGCGCCTTGTTATAGGCCTGGCTGGCCAACTTGGCATATACATCACCCAGGTTTTCGTGCGCGGTGGCATAACTGGGGTTGGTTCGGATTGCCATTTCCAAAGCCGCACGGGCTTTGTCAAACTGACTTTGACCCGCATAAAGTACCGCCAGATTGTTGTAGGGCTCTGGCAGCTCTGGGTAGTCTTCCGTCAAGCGGGTAAAGGTGGAAATGGCATCACTGGCTTTACCTGTGTCCCGCTGAATAACGCCTTTGAGAAAGCGCATCTGGGGGTCTTTGGGTTTAACGGCCAGGTACTGGTCGGCCTTGCTTAAGGCTTCCGGCAACTTGCCCGCTCGCATGAGTTGGGACACGTCAGCGTACTCGTCAGCGTGGGCTGTCGAGAACATCAGTGCAGCGGCAAGGGCCAGCAGGCGAAGGGGGTGAAATACAGGTGTTCTGGCGTGCTTCATAAAGCTATTTGATTCTCGCGCGTTGAATGAACCCTCTCGGCGGGGCTTTATACTGGGCTGAATTGTAGCTGAGGGGGCGTGCTCCTCCGCTGCCAAACCCCAAGACTTACCCTAACCAGATTTGTATCGGCTGTCGCCTTTGGCAAGGATGTGTATCCTTGTTCTTGGCATATGAAATACCCATGAGTTTGCGCATTTACAACACGCTGTCGCGTGCTTCGGAGCCGTTTTCCCCCCTTGAAGCGGGTCATGTGCGGATGTACGTCTGTGGCATGACAATTTACGACCTGTGCCACATTGGCCATGCGCGCATGATGATGGCCTTTGATGTGGTGCAGCGTTGGCTCAAGAGTAGTGGCTACCGGGTGACTTATGTGCGCAACATTACCGATATTGATGACAAGATCATCAAACGTGCAGTGGAGCGCGGCATCACGATTCGTGCCCTGACGGATGAAATGATTGCAGCGATGCACCAGGACATCGGCAAATTGGGCATCGAGCCCCCAACCCTGGAGCCTCGTGCCACTGAATATGTGCCCCAGATGCTCAGTCTGATCTCCCAGTTGGAGTCCAAGGGCTTGGCCTACAAATCGTCCAGCGGCGATGTCAACTATGCGGTGCGCAAATTCCCCGGCTACGGCAAGTTGTCTGGTAAATCGTTGGACGAGTTGCGGGCAGGTGAGCGTGTGGCCGTACTGGATGGCAAAGACGATCCATTGGACTTCGTCTTGTGGAAGGCTGCCAAGGAGTCCGAGCCGGACGATGCCAAATGGGACAGTGCCGCGCTGGGTCATGACTTTGGCAAGGGCCGTCCGGGCTGGCACATCGAATGCTCGGCCATGAGTTGCCAGGCACTGGGTGACACCTTCGATATTCACGGGGGGGGTGCCGATTTGCAGTTTCCCCACCATGAAAATGAGATTGCCCAGAGTGAAGGGGCTACTGGCAAGCCCTTGGCACGGTTCTGGGTTCACAACGGGTTTGTTCGGGTTGATAACGAAAAAATGTCCAAGAGTTTGGGCAATTTCTTCACGATCCGCGAGGTCCTGGCCAAGTACGACGCTGAGACGGTTCGGTTTTTTCTGATCCGAACCCATTACCGTACGGCGCTCAACTACAGCGACGTGCATCTGGACGATGCCCGTACAGCGTTGAAACGGCTGTACACCGCTCTGGAGCTGGTTCCCGCCCCAAAACTTGAGGTCATTGACTGGAGTCAGCCATTTGCGGCGAGGTTCAAGGCCGCCATGGACGAAGACTTCGGCACGCCCGAAGCTGTAGCCGTGCTATTTGACTTGGCAACCGAGGTCAACAAAACCAAGTCCGAAGAGCTGGCCGGATTGCTCAAGGCCTTAGGTGCTTGCCTTGGGCTACTGCAGGGAGACCCCAAAGGCTTTCTTCAGAATGGAGCTACCTTGGATGAGGCGGCCATTGGTGCGTTGATCGCCCAGCGCGCTGCTGCCAAGGCCACGCGTGATTTTGCGCTGGCGGACAGTATTCGCAAGGATTTGCTGGCACAAGGCATCGTGTTGAAAGATTCGGCCACTGGAACCACTTGGGAAGTGGTGTCGTGATGACCGTCTCCACACCCGCAGCGGTTCAGCCGGTTACGCCCGCCTATTGGGCCGATGCCTGCAAGCACTTGATGAAAAAAGACCGGGTGATGAAACGACTCATCCCCCAGTTTGGCGATGCCTGTTTGCAAACGCGGGGCGATGCCTTTGTGACCTTGGCGCGCAGCATTGTGGGCCAGCAGATATCCGTCAAGGCCGCACAAACGGTGTGGGACCGCTTTGCCATGTTGCCGCGCGCCATGACGCCAGGCAATGTGCTTAAGCTCAAGGTCGATGACATGCGTGCGGCGGGGCTGAGCGTGCGCAAGGTGGAGTACCTGGTCGATTTGGCATTGCACTTTGACAACGGCGTGCTGCATGTGGCGTCGTGGGAAAGCATGGGGGATGAGGAAATCATCGCCGAGCTGATCGCCATTCGGGGCATTGGCCGGTGGACAGCCGAGATGTTCTTGATATTCCACTTTATGCGCCCCAACATCCTTCCATTAGACGATGTAGGGCTGATCAATGGGATTAGTCACAACTATTTTTCAGGCGATGTGGTGAGCCGAAGTGACGCTCGCGAGGTCGCCGCCGCTTGGGCTCCCTACCGTAGCGTGGCGACTTGGTATATTTGGAGGTCACTCGACCCCTTGCCGGTCGAGTACTAAACACGTGTTAATCAGCGGCCAGGCCTGTAGGGGCCTTCGCCGCCCAAGAAGGAGATACACCTTGGCCAAGAAATTTTTTCTGGATTTTGAGCAACCGGTTGCGGAGCTTGAGAACAAAATTGAAGAGTTGCGCTATGTGCAAAATGAGTCGGCGGTGGATATCTCTGCCGAGATTGACCAACTCAGCAAAAAGAGCCAGCAGCTCACCAAGGATATCTACAGCGATCTCACCCCTTGGCAAATCACCAAAATCGCCCGGCATGCGGAGCGTCCCTACACGCTGGATTACGTCAACGAGTTGTTCACCCACTTTGTCGAGCTCCATGGCGACCGGCATTTTGCCGATGACCTGAGCATCGTCGGGGGGCTGGCCCGTTTCAATGGCACGCCGTGCATGGTGCTGGGTCAGCAAAAAGGGCGTGACACCAAAGAGCGCGGACTGCGTAACTTCGGCATGAGCAAGCCCGAGGGCTACCGCAAGGCCTTGCGCTTGATGAAGTTGGCTGAAAAATTCAAGTTACCGGTGTTTACCTTTGTCGACACCCCGGGCGCCTACCCCGGCATTGACGCCGAGGAGCGTTGCCAGTCCGAAGCCATTGGCCGCAATATTTTCGAGATGGCCCAGCTCGAGGTGCCCATTATCACCACCATCATTGGTGAAGGTGGTTCTGGCGGTGCCTTGGCGATCTCCATTGGCGACCAGGTACTGATGCTGCAGTATTCGATTTATTCGGTCATCAGCCCCGAAGGTTGCGCCTCCATTTTGTGGAAAACCTCCGACAAAGCGCAGGAAGCGGCCGACGCGTTGGGCATTACTGCGCACCGCTTGAAAGCTTTGGGCGTGATTGACAAGATCGTCAATGAGCCCGTGGGTGGCGCGCACCGCGACCACAAACAAATGGCCGCTTTCCTCAAACGCGCGCTGAACGATGCGTTCCGCCAGGTCAGCGACCTCAA
Source organism: uncultured beta proteobacterium (assembly GCA_903944555.1). Classification (GTDB taxonomy): domain Bacteria; phylum Pseudomonadota; class Gammaproteobacteria; order Burkholderiales; family Burkholderiaceae_C; genus Allorhodoferax. The sequence continues at coordinate 2,575 of CAJASG010000479.1, read as the reverse complement.
GGTCAAAGAACTGCTGGACCGCCGCTACGACCGCCTGCAAAGCTATGGTCGTTTTACCGACACCAAAGCCGCGTCCAAGTAAAGCATTGGTCCTGCTGACATGACCCGGTCGCTGGATGCGGCCATGCGGGACTTTCACCCTGCGCTGCCGCTGGCGGTGGCGTTCAGTGGCGGTGCCGACTCCACAGCCCTTTTGCTGGCCTGCGCCGACCGATGGCCTGGCCAAATCGTGGCGCTGCACATCAACCATGGCTTGCAAGCGGCGGCCGCCACATTTGAAGAACATTGCCGCGCCCTGTGTGCGCAACTGCAGGTGCCCCTGCGGGTGAGCCAAGTAGATGCCCGGCACACCAGCGGCCAAAGCCCCGAAGACGCGGCCCGGCAGGCGCGTTACAAGGCTTTTAGTGCTCTAGCCCTTATGGAGTCTGCGCAAGCAGCTATTAAATCAATAGCAATAGCGCAGCATGCCGATGACCAGGTGGAAACGCTCTTGTTGGCTCTGAGCCGGGGTGCCGGCTTGGCGGGGCTCAGTGCCATGCCAGCGCACTGGCAGCGTGAGGGGCTGGATTTTTACCGCCCGCTGCTGTCGGTGAGTGGTGCCGACATCCGAGCCTGGTTGGCGCAGCGCGGAGCGCATTTTGTGGAAGACCCCACCAACCAGAACGAACAATTCACGCGCAACCGCATTCGCGCCCGAATTTTGCCGGCGTTGCAGGCTGCGTTTCCGCAGTTCCGGGACACCTTTGCCCGCAGCGCCAGTCATGCAGCCCAGGCGCAGGGTTTGTTGGACGAGGTTGCACAGCAGGATGTGGCTCTGGTAGGTCGAAGCGTCGACGGACTTCCATTGATCAAGTCCCTGCAGGCCATGAGCCGGGCCCGCCAGGCCAATGTGTTGCGCTATTGGCTCAAAAGCCGCTTTCAAGTCACCCCCAGTACTGCCCAGCTGACCGAGCTGTTGGACCAGGTGGCTGTTTGCGTTACCCGTGGGCACCGTATCCACATCAAGGTAGGGCAAGGCTTTGCCCAGCGCAGCGGTGAGGTGTTGACTTGGTACAATCCCTAGGTTTTTGCTCTTAAAAATTTGATTTCATGGCATTGATTGTTCACAAATACGGCGGCACTTCGATGGGTTCTACGGAACGCATCCGCAATGTCGCCAAACGCGTCGCCAAATGGGCGCGCGCTGGCCACCAGATGGTGGTCGTCCCCTCCGCAATGAGTGGTGAGACCAACCGGCTATTGGGTTTGGCCAAAGAGCTTGCTCCCGCAAAAGGGACCGATGCCTATAGCCGCGAGTTGGACATGCTGGCCGCCACCGGTGAGCAAGTCTCCAGCGCCCTGTTGGCCATTGCGCTGCAGGCCGAGGGCATGGAGTCGGTGAGTTACGCCGGCTGGCAAGTGCCGATCCGGACCAACAGCGCCTACACCAAGGCCCGCATCGAATCCATTGACGACGTCCGCGTACGCGGTGATTTGGCTGCGGGCCGTGTGGTCATCGTCACCGGCTTTCAAGGGCTGGACGAACTGGGCAACATCACAACGCTGGGGCGTGGGGGGTCGGACACCTCTGCGGTGGCCGTTGCCGCCGCCATGAAGGCCGACGAATGCCTGATTTTTACCGACGTGGATGGCGTCTACACCACCGACCCCCGTGTCGTGCCTGAAGCCCGCCGTTTACATACCGTGAGCTTTGAGGAGATGCTGGAGATGGCCTCCATGGGCTCCAAGGTGCTGCAAAGTCGCTCCGTCGAGTTTGCTGGTAAATACAAAGTGCCGCTGCGCGTTTTGAGCAGTTTCACCCCCTGGGATATTGATATCAACGAGGAAGCCGCCTCCGGCACCCTGATTACTTTTGAGGAAGACGAACATATGGAACAAGCCATTGTTTCTGGCATTGCATTCACCCGCGACGAAGCCAAGATTTCTGTACTGGGCGTGCCAGACACCCCCGGTATTGCGTACCAAATTTTGGGCGTGGTGGCCGATGCCAATATTGACGTGGATGTGATCATTCAAAACGTCAGCAAAGACGGCAAGACCGACTTCAGCTTTACTGTCAGTCGCGGCGACTATGCCAAGGCCATGGACATTCTCAAAGAACGTGTGTTGCCCAAACTGGGCGCCCATGAAGTGGTGGGCGATGCCAAGATCTGCAAGGTCAGCATTGTGGGCATCGGCATGCGCAGCCATGTGGGTATTGCCAGCAAAATGTTCCGTTGCCTGAGTGAAGAGGGCATCAACATCCAGATGATTTCCACCTCCGAGATCAAGACCTCGGTGGTCATCGACGAGAAATACATGGAGCTCGCCGTGCGCGCTTTGCACAAAGCTTTTGACTTAGACCAGCCCCCAGCCTAAAAACGGGTCAGACTCGTGACATAATGCTGGCTGTTTAGGAAGCGTGACCGAGTGGCCGAAGGTGCTCCCCTGCTAAGGGAGTATGGGACTTAAAATTCCATCGAGGGTTCGAATCCCTCCGCTTCCTCCAAAAATGCAATGAATACGGGGCTTACGCCCCGTATTCATTTTTTTTTCTACCATTGCTTCTACCAATGATGGATGTGGTTGAAACCAG
>CAJASG010000478.1 GCA_903944555.1 uncultured beta proteobacterium | reverse complement strand
CCCGAGTTCTCGGCCACGTTGCCGCCAATGGTGCAGGCGATCTGGCTGCTGGGGTCGGGCGCGTAGTACAGCCCGTGGGACGCTGCGGCCTCGCTGATGGCCAGGTTGCGCACGCCACACTGCACCAGCGCGGTACGGCTGCGCTTGTCGACCTTCAGAATCTTGTTGAACTTGGCCAGCGACAGGGTCACGCCCAGTGCATGCGGCATCGCGCCACCCGACAGGCCCGTGCCCGCGCCACGCGCCACCACCGGCACGTTCAGTGCGTGGCAGGTTCTGAGCACCGCTTGCACCTGCGCTTCGGTCTCGGGCAAGGCCACCAAGAGCGGGCGCTGGCGGTAGGCGGTCAGGCCATCGCATTCATAGGGCGTGGTGTCCTCGGTCTGGTAGAGCACGGCATGCTTGGGTAAATGGGGCTCCAGCCCCCGCAGAATATGCGCGAGCAGCTCCTTTTTTGATAGCAAGCTGGGAGTGGATGCGGGTGTGGGTGCTGTCGCGGTGGCATTCATGTGGTGCTGCTCCATGGGATACGGCCCACTTTACGGCAAATCATCGAATCCCGGCGTGAAGAAACTTGCAGCGCGCCGTGAAATCCTGGCGTTTTAGACCGCCACCGTTTTCAGCCATTCGGCAAATGCTGCGCATTCCCAGCGGTCCATCATGCCGGTGCGCCAGCACAGGTAGTGGGCGTGGGGGCTGGGCACGTCTTCGGAGAACGCGGCGGTCGCCCCCAACCGAACCAGCGAGCCATCTTTCAGCCACGGTGCGCCTAGTTTCAGGCGCACCAATCCAATGCCCATGCCGGCGGCGGCGCCATCGCACATGAGGCCGATGTCGTTGAACTGAGATCCGTCCACTGGCTCGGGCCAGTCTAATCCCCGTGCTGCAAACCAGGTGCGCCAGGGCTCCAGCGGGCTGCGCAGCAAAGGCATGTTGAGCAAGTCGCTGGCCGACTCAAAGGGCCCGTGTTCGCGCACAAAGGCGGGCGAGGCCAGGGGTGTCACCACGTCTTTCATCAGGCACACATGCTCCATGTCGGCATAGCGGCCGGGGCCAAAGCGCACGATCAAATCGGCGTCTTCGGCCACCACGTCCAGCAGCGGAATAGACTCTTGCATCGTCAGGTCGATTTCCGGGTAAGCCTCGGTGAACTGTCGCAAGCGGGGGATTACGATGGAGCGTGCAAAGGTGGGGGTGACGGCCAGGCGCAGTTTGCGCTTGCCCGGTGCGGCGGCCGAGGTGGGGAACTTCTGCAATATCGCCAGGCCCTCGCGCACATGTGCCAGGTACTCGCAGCCTTCTGTCGTGAGCGAGAAGTCGGCCCTGCCAAACAGCTTGGTGCCAATGATTTGTTCCAGCTGGCGCACGCGGTGGCTGACGGCGCTGGGGGTGACGCACAGCTCCTCGGCCGTCTGCGTCACGCTGCGCAGGCGGGCCAAGGCCTCAAAAGTCAATAGACACTGAATGGGGGGGATGCGGGTGGCGCTCATCTAACTATCATGCACTACTATAATTCGCGGCCCTTGCAGGGGTTTCCCCTGTTTTGCCTATTGCCCCACCGGGAGTTGCCGTGTCCGACCGCCTTGCTGTACTGCCACAGTACCTTCTCCCCAAGAAAGCACTGACCGCTTTCGCGGGCTTTGTCGCCGCCGCCCAATGGGGTGGGATGACCACCTCGCTCATCCAATGGTTTGTCAAGCGTTACCAGGTCAATATGGCCGAAGCGGCCAACCCCGACATTGCCAGCTACGCGTCCTTCAACGAATTCTTCACGCGGCCCCTGAAAGCGGGCGCGCGCCCCCTGGCGGCGGCTGATTTCATCTGCCCGGTGGATGGGGCCATCAGCCAGCTGGGACCGATCCAAAAAGACCAAATATTTCAGGCCAAGGGCCACCACTACAGCAGCACCGCGCTGGTTGGGGGCGATGCGGCGCTGGCGGCGCAGTTTGACAACGGCAGCTTTGCCACGATCTACCTGAGCCCGCGTGATTACCACCGCATTCACATGCCCTGCGATGGGCGACTGACGCGCATGATTTACGTGCCGGGTGACTTGTTCTCCGTCAATCCCACCACGGCGCGCGGTGTACCTGGTTTGTTCGCCCGCAACGAGCGCGTGGTGTGCGTGTTTGAGTCGGACCATGGCCCCTTTGTACTGACCCTGGTCGGGGCGACCATTGTGGGCAGCATGGCCACCGTGTGGCACGGCGTGGTCAACCCACCGCGCCGGCCAGACGTTTGTGAGTGGAACTATGAACCTGGTGCCGTTAGCTTGCGCAAGGGCGAGGAGATGGGGCGCTTCCTGTTGGGCTCCACGGTGGTGATGCTGTTCCCCGCCAACAAGATGGGTTTCAACCCCCAGTGGACCGCGGCTCAGCCGGTGCGTCTAGGTGAAAACATGGGGGCGGCGGGCTAAAAACCTCGCTATCCTGAGAGCGACACGCCCTTTGTGCGTTGGAGCTCAATCATGGAACTGACCCACCCCGAACCCGCCCTGTCGAACATTACCTCCGCGTCGTTGATTTCCAGACGGATTTCACAAGGTTTTAAGTGGCCGCGACTGCGGTTTGTGGAAGGTCTTTCGGTCAAGGCGAGTTTGCGTATGGCCTTTGCCAGCGTGTTGTTGGGGGCCCTGGTGATTGGGGTGTTCTCGCTGTTTCAAATGGGCCGCCTGAACGCCTCTACCCAGGCGATTTATGAGCAGGAATACGCCGCCGGACAGTCGGCCGAGCAAGTGCGTGGTTATGTGCTGCGCGTTAGCCGCGCGCAAAAGCAATTGCTCACCGCGACCACGGCCGACGAGCGCACTGCCTTGGGTGCCGATGTGGAAAGCGGCTTGGTCAACATCGACAAACAACTGGCCACGATTCAGCGGCTCTCCAATAGTGACGAGTCCACCGCGCTGGCCAAGCAGTTGGTGGACGCCATGGCCGGCTGGACCAAGCGCGTACGGGGCTTTGTCACCATGGTCAAGGCGCAGCCACTGGAGTTGCTGGAGATGAGTTGGGAGGTTCCGCTGGAAGACGCCGGCCTGTTGAACGACACCCGCAAGCTGGAGAAAATTGTGGATGCGCTGGTGCTGCAGCGCGGCCAGTCGGCCGAAGCCACCATTGACCGGGCGGCCAGCATCTACAAAACATCGGTGGTTTGGGTG
>CAJASG010000477.1 GCA_903944555.1 uncultured beta proteobacterium | reverse complement strand
GTTTGTTTGCCATAGGCTTCCAGCGGGCCGGTCTTGCTGTAAATGTGAGCGATTTTGATTTCTTTGGACTGGCTGAAAGCCGGTGCAGCAAAGACTGTGGCCAATACGGCCAGCGTGATGAGATTGCGACGTTGCATGGAAAAGTCTCCTTTTTATGGTGCAAGCATTAACGCAATCCCTATGCCAAGACACAAGCCCTTGATTTCATTGGAATATTTACAAAATCACGGCACAAATGCCTGAAATTCAGACAATTAATATGTCTTATATTTAGACAAATGTCTGGTTATTTATCAGGGTTTTCCATACGTCCGTACAGGGTCGCGCGGGAAATGCCCAGCAGGCGAGCCGTTGCCAGCTTGTTGCCCCCGGTGGCGTTCAAGGCGGCGGCAATGGCGCGCTGCTCCAACTCGGCCACCTGTTCGGACAGGGGTCGCAGCAGCTCGGCCCCCCCGGGCCCTTTGGCCTGTTTCAGCGCTGGGGCAATCTCGTCCAGCCCCGCGCCGCGCAGTATTTTTTCCAATTGCGACGCATCGATAGTTTGCGAATCGCTGGACAAAGCCGTTTGCTCCAGCACGTTGCGCAGCTCGCGGATATTGCCGCGCCAGCGCTGCCCGGCCAGCAAGGCCAAGGCATCGGGCAACACTTCGGGGGGCGCCGTACCGCTGCGCAGGGCAATGTCCTCCCCCAACATTTCCACCAAGACAGGAATGTCCGCACGGCGCTCCCGCAAGGGGGCTACCCGAATGGGCAGCACGTTGAGGCGGTAGAACAAGTCCTCCCGGAACTTACCTTCCCGCACCAGCGCCGCCAGGTCCCGCGAGGTGGCGGCTATCACCCGCGCGTCAAACGGCACCAGCCGGTTGGAGCCTAACGGCTCGATCTCACCCTCTTGCAGCGCACGCAACAGCTTGGCCTGCAGGCCTTGGGGCATGTCGCCAATCTCGTCCAGAAACAAAGTGCCGCCATCGGCCAATTTGAACTTGCCGTCGCGCCCCTTGCGGTCGGCGCCGGTGTAGGCGCCAGGGGCCACGCCGAAGAACTCGGCTTCCAGCAGGGTGTCGGGCACAGCCGCAATGTTCACCCCGATAAACGGCCCGTTTGAGCGGGCGGACGAGGCATGAATGGCATGCGCCAGCAACTCCTTGCCGGTGCCGGTTTCGCCCAGCAACAGCACCGGGCTGCTGGACTGCGCCGCCCGACGCGCTTGACGCTTGACTTCTACGGCCGCCGGGCTGGCCCCGACAAAACTGGCGAATGTGTATTTAGATTGGCGCACGCCCGCCTTCGGCTGACTGCGCTGCGCAGCCAGTTCGCGGCGAGCCTCGTCCAGATCACGCTGCAACAGCGAGAACTTGGCAATCAAGGGCTGCAAATTGGCCTCGGGCTGGTCAAACAGAACAATGCCCAGCGCACCAATCACCGTGCCTACCGAGTCCCGTAGCGGTATACGGCTCACCACAAAGGTCCCCGCGCGGTTGGTCAGCAAATCGATCAGGATGGGCTTGCCCGTCTCCAGCACCTTGTGCATCTGCGTGTTTTGCACCACGGTCGACACCGGATGACCCACAAAGTCTTCTTCGCGCTCAAATCCCAAGGCTGGCAGGAATCGCCGGTACTGGTCGTTGATCCACACCACGCGGGCCTGGCGGTCCACCAGCATCATTCCCTCGCTCGCATGGGCGAACAGCTCGAACATGGAGCGCGCCGCCAACTCCAGAATGCTCTGGGCGTCGCGTGGCAAAGCTTCTGTGGCTTGCATGTCCATGGAAGCGGGCAAAGTGGACTCCTAGTTGAGTGGTTGAAGTACCCAATCCTAACCCGCACTTGAAAATGCAGTGGCTAAGTCACTTCGCCACTCAGCCATGCATCGACACCACACTTACGCCCCATAATTGATTTGGCTCAATTTTTTCACTTCAGGAATCATCACATGACAGCTCTACAAGCACTACTGGGTTTTGCGGCCTGGACCGTTCTCCTCATTGCCTGCGTCTTCTTGTACCGCGGGGTCAAGTTTCTGGGTGGCACACCCATCAACCATTGGCCCCGCCAAGCTAAGCCCGCGGATGACATGGCGCTGGTCCGGCGAATGGAAGACGCCCATGCCAACTGTCTGGAAAATCTTCCCGTGTTTGCCGTCATTGTGCTGGTCGCAGCGGCTATGGGTCGACTGGATGCGATTGCCGCCTTGGCGCCTTTTGTCTTATATGCACGCGTCGGACAAACCATGGTCCATCTGTTGGGCGTTGGAAAGACACACGTGCTGGTGCGCGCGACATTTTGGAGCGTTCAATTGGGATTGTTTATCTGGATGCTGGCCAAGCTACTCGCTTGAGGCCTTACTTCACCACGCACAATGCCGCATGATGGAAAAAACCCGAATCGACAAATGGCTGTGGGCGGCTCGCTTCTTCAAGACGCGATCTCTCGCGACCGATGAAGTCAATCACGGCCGTGTGCAGATAGAGCAGCGTGATGTGAAACCGTCACGCGAGGTTCGGGTGGGCGACACCATCACCATCGTGCCGGCAAAAATCCC
>CAJASG010000476.1 GCA_903944555.1 uncultured beta proteobacterium | reverse complement strand
GGACAAGGCCATGGAGAAATTCGGCATGGCCATGGGCCCGTTCCGCATGGGTGATTTGGCGGGCAACGACATTGGTTGGGCGATTCGCAAGCGTCGCTACTCAGAAAAGCCAGATATGAAGTACAGCAAGACAGCTGACCTGTTGTGCGAAAAAGGCCGCTACGGTCAAAAGACCGGCGCCGGTTGGTACGACTATGTGGCCGGCAAGCGCGACGCGATTCCTAACGCCGAAGTGGTCAAGATGATTGAAGACCACCGTGCCGCCTTGGGAATCACACCGCGCAAGATTTCTGACGAAGAAATTGTGCAGCGCCTGGTGTTTTCCCTGGTGAACGAAGCCGCCCACATTGTGGAAGAGGGCATTGCCAACAAGGCCAGCGATATCGATATCGTTTACATCTTTGGTTATGGTTTCCCAGCCCACCGCGGTGGCCCCATGAACTACGCCGACGAAGTAGGCTTGTTCAACGTGGTGCAAGCCATGAACCGCTTTGCGCAAAACCCCCTGGACGACGCCAATTTCTGGAAGCCCGCGCCCTTGTTGGCACGCTTGGCCGCTGAAGGCAAAACATTCAACTAATTCGAGGACATCAACATGACTTCAGCCGTAATCGTTTCTACCGCCCGTACCCCACTCACCAAGAGTTGGAAAGGTGCCTTCAACATGACCCACGGAGCAACCTTGGGTGGCCACGTGATTGAACACGCGATCCAACGCGCAGGCATCGAAGCCGCCGAAGTGGACGACGTCATCATGGGCTGCGGCACCCCAGAAGGTGCCACCGGCGTGAACATCGCCCGCCAAGCCGCACTGCGCGCTGGCTGCCCGGTGACCGTGTCAGGCATGACCATCAACCGCTTTTGCTCCTCCGGCTTGCAAACCATCGCCACGGCTGCGCAACGCATCATTGCCAACGAAGGTGACATCTATGTCGCCGGTGGCGTGGAGTCGATCTCCTGCACCGCGCAGGAAATGAACCAGCACATGCTGCAAGACCCTTGGCTGGCCAAAAACAAGCCAGAGGTGTACTGGGCCATGCTGCAAACCGCTGAGAACGTGGCCAAACGCTACAACATCAGCCGCGAAGCGATGGACGAGTACGGTGCCATGAGCCAGCAAAAAGCCACGGCCGCCCTGGCTGCTGGCCTGTACAAAGACGAAATCGCACCGATCACCGTCACCATGGGCGTGGCCGACAAGGTCATGGGCCTGATGACCAAGAAGGTCACGGTCAGCGATGACGAAGGCATCCGTGATGGCACCACCAAAGAGGGCATCAGCGGACTGCGTTCTGCAGTACCTGGTGGCCTGATTACCGCCGGTAATGCCAGCCAGTTGTCCGACGGCAGCGGCGCAGTCGTCGTGATGCACGAGAAGATTGCGGAGCAAAAAGGATTGAAACCCCTGGGCCGTTTCCTGGGCTTTGCGGTGGCTGGGTGTGAGCCCGACGAGATGGGCATTGGCCCTGTGTTTGCCATCCCCAAGGTGCTCAAGCGTCTGGGCTTGACGATGAATGACATCGACTTGTGGGAGCTGAATGAAGCCTTTGCTGTGCAAGTGCTGTACTGCCGCGACAAGCTGGGCATTCCTGCTGATCGCCTGAACGTCAATGGCGGCGCTATTGCAGTGGGCCACCCCTTTGGCATGAGCGGCCAGCGTCTGACCGGCCACGCGCTGATCGAAGGCAAGCGCCGCGGCGTGAAGTACGTGGTGATCACCATGTGCATCGCCAAGGGCATGGGCGCGGCGGGGTTGTTCGAGGTGGCTTGATGGGGTGAGGTGGCTGGCTTGATGCTCTAGCTGGCTGGGGTGGTGGTAGAGCAAAGCGGGTGGCCTGGCTGGATG
>CAJASG010000475.1 GCA_903944555.1 uncultured beta proteobacterium | reverse complement strand
GCATTGCACTGGCCGTTAATTTGGTAGCCACGGTACTCAAGTTTGGCGACCGCACGCACTTGGGCGCCACGCACCTGGCGACCTCTTTGGTTGCCAGCTTGCAACTCATTGCAGCCTCGGTGGTGTGGATGGTTCATGTTCACTTCAATGCACTTCCCATGGACTCGTACTCCATGTCCACGGTGGTGTCGTTATCGGGTGGTGCACTTTTGGCAAACCTGGTATCAATGACCTTGTTGATTGGGGAAACCCTCAGGCAAGGGCGCTGAGCGTACGTGCTCCCGATCTCTGCATCGCGCATGGGTAGTGCATGAACGACATTCTGTTTCTGGTGCTGCGTCGTTTGCGGCTACCCCTGATTGTGCTGATCATGTGTTATGCCGTGGCGGTTGTTGGCTTGTCGCTGATGCCGGGGGTCGTGGCGGACGGCCAGCCGGGCCGGATGACCCTCTTTCACGCCTTTTATGTGGTGAGCTATACCGCCACCACCATTGGCTTTGGTGAAATCCCGTATGCGTTCAGTGAGCCACAGCGCGGCTGGATGATTGTGGTCATCTACATGTCGGTGATTGGATGGACCTATACCTTGGGCTCCATTTTTGCGCTGGTCAATGACAAGACCTTCCGCACGGCGCTGGCCCGCAACCTGTTTGCCTGGCAAGTCAGGTCGCTCAGTGAGCGTTTTTTTATAGTGTGCGGTTTCGGCCAAAGCGCGCGGCTGCTGGCAAAGGCGCTCGATAGCATGGGTCTGCGCGTCGTGGTGATCGAAATGGATGCAGACCGCGAAGCCCGCATCGTGATAGAGAACCTTGGGTCGCCCGCTGTAAGCCTGTGCGCCGACGCCCGTTTTCCGGACACCTTGCGCGATGCCGGCATCAACCATCCGATGTGCGCAGGCTTGCTGGCCATGACCAGCGAAGACAATGCCAACCAGACCATCGCCATTGGGGCTCGCACACTCGCGCCAAACCTGCAAGTGATAGCGCGGGCCAAAAGCCATATTGCGCAAACCAACATCCATGCATTTGGTGGCATCGAAGTCATCAACCCCTTTGACACCTTTGCCGAAAACATCGGCCTCGATCTGGATGCGCCCGATGTCTTGCGACTGGAAGAATGGCTCACCAACTCCCCCTACGCCGAGTGCCCGGGCCGCTTGGGTATCCCCCAGGGGAGCTGGGTGCTGGTGGGTTTCGGCCGGTTTGGACAATCCATAGCGCAGGAATTGGAATCGCGCGGCATCGCATGGCAGGCGGTAGATCACCAACCCATTTCCAACCCACCGGACAAGCGCCTGCTGATTGACGACAACACCGAGCATTCCCTGCACGAAGCAGCCATCGAGTCGGCCAGTGTCGTCGTGGCCGGCACGGACAACGATTCTGTCAATCTGGCCATCGCCACACTGGCACGCCGCGCAAACCCCAATATCTTTGTCGTGATCCGGCAAAACCACATTGCCGATGCCATCCTGATCCAGTCAGCCCAGGCCTCTATGCGCTTTGTGCAGTCTGACTTGATGGTGCACGAGTGCCTGCAACGCATCCACGTGCCGATGCTCAGAAGTTTTCTCAAGCGCATTGCAGCATCCGGCGGCGAGCAGGCAACCCGCTGCATCGGTCACATTGAAAACACTTTGGGTAAACAGGCTCCATTTGTCTGGACCTTTGAGTGCGACATCTTTCATGCCGGCATGTTTGCCGCCTTTTGTCAGGGCTTTGGCACGAACTTCAAGCT
>CAJASG010000474.1 GCA_903944555.1 uncultured beta proteobacterium | reverse complement strand
ATGATCGTTCCGTACGCCGATGCTGCGGCGCTGATGCTGGCGAACCTTGATGCGGGTGGCGCAATGTCGCGCCACCGAGTGGGGCTTGCATTGCCGGTCGGTATGCGAGGCAAGAAAGGTGAATGGGCAGCCAAGGCCAAGGATGCGGCCTAACCGACGATCCGAACCGAGCGTAGGGCACTGCTTCATGACCCGCCCAGTGCACGCATGCCCTGTGCGATGACCTGGTGTCCCCGCGCATCCAGGGCGTCTGCGGCGCCCAGACGGTCACGCGCCTCCCGGTTTTGGCTGAACTTGACCTTGCCGACCAGTGACGTAATGGCGATCTCAAAACCGACAATTTTCTGCAGCATATTGTCGATAGATTCTGGCTCGGAATCCCCCATCTTCCAGGGCTTGGGTTCAGATGCCTCGTGTCGGCGTGTCAACAGTGCCACCACGCGTCGCGCGAAGCGCTCGTCGTCATGCACCGTGATCGTGCCGTGTGCATGTACCACTTCGTAGTTCCAAGTCGGCACTTGCCGGTGAGTTTCATGTTTGCTGGGGTACCAGTTCGGTGAGATGTAGGCGTCGGTACCGCGAAACACGACCATCACTTGCGTACCTGTTGGGCAGCGCTGCCACAGCGTGTTGGCGCGGGCAAGATGCCCGATGAGCGTTCCATGCGCACCCACACTGCCATCGAACTCCAACGGAATGTGGTCGGCGTCCAGTCCTTCGCTACCGTGGGTCACCAGCATCCCCAGCGGGTTATCTCGAATGATGCGGTGCAGCTCCACAAGTCGTGTTTCTGCAAAGTGGGCGGGGATGTACATGGTGGTCCTTTGAAAGGGGCGTTGTGGGTTAGTCGCTACTGTGGCGGAAAACCGGCACAATAGGAAGTGCCAGTTATTGGCGATTTTTATGGTCCAGTCAAAACAATCCTCCGGTGGCCCACGCGGCGCAACAGGTGCCGGGCGCGACATATATAAGCTCCTGCGTGCCCAAATCTCAGATGGCACATTGCCCGCCGAGTCACGGGCTCCGTCCACGCGTAGTCTGGCCGCCGAATTGGGTGTATCACGCACCACGGTCACAGCGGCCTTTGAACAACTTGCAGCAGAGGGTTACTTGGTCACGTCCACTGGACGGGTGGCCCGAATAGCGACACCGCTGAAAGGCCCCGTTTCGCCGGAAATTCCAGTGAGTCACAGCAAAAGACCTGCCCCAACCTTGTCAGAGTTTGGGTGTCGGCTCCAGGAATTGGGTGTGCCACCGTTGCCCAATTCCGAACCGGCCCGATTCGATTTTCTATATGGCGCCGTGGCGTCGCGGGACTTTCCAGCTTTGGCGTGGCGGCGTGCCTACCAGGCGGAATTGCTGCAACAGCAGCATCGCCTCTACTACGCCGCACCGGAAGGGGATGTCTCACTGCGCAGTGCATTGCAGGGCTATTTGCGTCGAGCGCGGGGTCTGACTTGCCACGCGGACCAAATATTGGTGGTGCACGGTGCCCAGCAGGGAATCGACCTGTGTGCCCGGTTGATGCTGAACGCCGGCGATTCCTTTGCTTTTGAAGACCCGGGTTACTTGATGGCTCGGCATTGTTTCCAGTCCACCGGCGCAACGTGCCTGCCAATACCAGTCGATGCACTGGGTCTTGATACCGGCAGCTTGCCGAGCGACCGCAATGTCCGCCTCGTCTACGTGACGCCTTCTCACCAATTCCCTTTGGGCGGGGTTCTTCCCATCACCCGACGCCAGGAGCTGCTTCAGTGGGCCCGCCGCCACAACGCCTGGATTGTGGAGGACGACTATGACGGCGAGTTCCGTTATGGGCAACGCCCAATCGATGCGCTGCAATCCATTGATGGCGATGGGCGGGTGGTCTACGTGGGCACCTTCTCCAAGGCGCTGTCTCCTCAATTGCGGCTCGGCTATTTGGTGTTGCCGCCTGCGCTGGTGCCGGTGTTCCGGCAGGCCAAGCGATTGACAGACCGGCATGCGCCGGTGATCGAGCAACGCGTGCTGGCCTCAATGATCGAGAGTGGTGCCTATGAGCGCCATGTGAGGCGTATGCGCCGCGAAAATGAGCGTCGTCGCGCGGCGCTGCTGGATGCAGTGGCACAGTATCTTCCCAAGGAGGCGCAAGTCAGGGGCACCGCGGCGGGCCTGCATGTTGTGCTGTGGTTGCCGTCGTGCAGCCCCAAGGATGAGTCGGCGTTGGTGGCCGCTGCCCGTCAAGTGGGCGTGGGTATCTACCCGGTTTCGCCGCTTTTTCTCGCAACCGCTTCCCCGAAGCAGCCTCGTCCCGCTGGACTTATTTTGGGCTATGCCAGTTTGACTGTCGAACAGATTCAGGAAGGCATAAAAACACTTGGTGGCTTGTTAGCCACCTAGCAACTATTTTGTCCCTGCTGCCAGCGTCCCGAAGTGTCTGAGTCCCAATGGGAGCGTCTTCAGCGCTCGGTGCGCGCCAGGTAGCGTTTGCGCCAAAAAACCAATACCAGACTGGACGCAATCAAAGCCATGGCGCCCATGGCCCACCAGAAGCCGCTGTGCTGATGCAGCAAGGGAATGAACTCGAAGTTCATGCCGAAGATACCGGCGATCAGGTTGAGCGGCAAAAAGATGGCGGTCAGCGCGGTCAGTGTGCGCATGATGTCGTTGGTGCGGTGGCTCTGGGCGCTGAAGTGCATTTGCACCGCGGTCTCGGCACTTTGCTCCAGCCGACGTACATGGTGCACCACCCGCTCAATGTGTTCCAGCACGTCGCGCGAACGCACCTGCAGCAGATCGCGCTCGCGCCGCTCGGTGGGGGTTTGGGCGTCGGGCCAGGTTTTGATGGCCTCGATCCAGTCTTGGATGGACGACCGCTGATCCTCACAAATTTCGTCCAGATGGTGCAGTGCCAAACGGGCGTCCAGCAGGGAGGACCAGTTGTTGAAGCGGGTTTTGGGGTTGAGCAGCTCAGCCTGCCAGTGGTCCAACTGGTGGGTGAGTTCGCGGCGCAGCGCGAGGTAGCCGTCCACCATCTGGTTGACGATGCGCAGCATCAGGTCGGCCGGGTTGGCGGGCAAGCGTGCGCCAGCGGCGTGCGACTCGGCGCTGGCCGCTTGCAGCAGTTTGCTGGCGTAGGCATCGCGCACCGCGCAGTCGGTCGGGTGCACGGTGAGCAGCACGCGGTCAAACACCGCAAAGCCGACCGGGCTGGTGTCGATGCGCCGCAGAATGGGTGGGCCACCCCGCGTTGGCGCGTAGCTCATGGGCTGGCCGGGGTTCTCCAGGTTGGTCGGCGTCGTGCCCGCTGCCAGGCGCCGAAACACCAGCACGTCGTACTGCGAGGTGTAGTCGTAGTGCGAGGGTAGCTGGTTGTTGAGCAGGTCCGAGATGTGCAAATCCACCAGCTGCATGCCGCACAGCTGTTGCAGTGTGGCCTGGATATGGACTTGATTCACCTCAAACTCGCGCCGGGCGCAGGCGATCCAGACAAAGCCCTGCTCCGGCAGTCCCTGGTGGCTCAGCTCGGCCAGCTCCTGGCTTTCGGACACGCTGCTGCTTTGGATGTGAAAAATACGCATGAAGCCCCGTGCTGGAAAATATTAAGTGCAAAATTGACCTCTAACCCCCGTCAATACTGCGCAAGCAGCTACTATTTTGATAGTAGTCGAGCGGCGTCCAGGGCGAAGTAGGTGAGCACGCCATCGGCCCCGGCACGCTTGAAGGCCAGCAGGCTTTCCATCATGACGGCGTCGTGGTCGAGCCAGCCGTTTTGCGCGGCGGCTTTGAGCATGGCGTATTCGCCCGACACCTGGTAGGCGAAGGTCGGGATTTTGAATTCGTCTTTGACGCGGCGCACCACGTCCAGGTAGGGCATGCCGGGCTTGACCATCACCATGTCGGCGCCTTCGGCAATGTCCATGGCCACCTCGCGCAGGGCTTCATCGCTGTTGGCCGGGTCCATCTGGTAAACCTTTTTATTGCCCTTGCCCAAGTTGCTGGACGAGCCGACGGCGTCACGGAAAGGGCCGTAGAAGGCGCTGGCATATTTGGCGCTGTAGGCCATGATCCGGGTGTGGATGAGGTTTTCGGCCTCCAGTGCGGCGCGGATGGCGCCAATACGGCCGTCCATCATGTCGCTGGGGGCCACGATGTCCACGCCGGCTCTAGCCTGGGTCAAGGCCTGCTGCACCAGCATGGCGGTGGTCTCGTCGTTCAGGATGTAGCCCTCGTTTTCGGGGCGAGTGTCGGGCAGGCCGTCCTGGCCGTGGGTGGTGAAGGGGTCCAGCGCTACATCGGTCATCACGCCCAGATTGGGGAATTCTTTTTTCAGGGCCCGGACGACGCGCGGGATCAGTCCATCTGGGTTGAGTGCCTCTTTGCCGTCATAGGTCTTGAGAGACTGCTCCACCACCGGGAACAGCGCCATGACTGGAATCTCCAGCTTCACGCAGTCTTCGGCCACCGCCAGCAGCAAGTCCAGGCTGAGGCGTTCAACGCCGGGCATGGAGGCAATCGGCACGCGTTGGTTTTGGCCATCGACCACAAACACCGGGTAAATCAGATCGTGGGCGGTGAGGGTGTTTTCACGGACCAGATTGCGGGTAAAGGTGTCGCGGCGCAGGCGGCGCGGGCGGCCAAGGGGAAAGGGGGCGTAAGGTGTCATAGGGAAAATTGTGCCTCAATACCCGCTGATAAATTGTGACAATTTGAAACGAGCACTTGCAAGCCCTGGAAAAGTTTGTTAAATTCCGCTTCGGGTAGCTTGCTACCTTCCGCTTTTCCTCCCTGAGCGGAGCCTTGAT
>CAJASG010000473.1 GCA_903944555.1 uncultured beta proteobacterium | reverse complement strand
TGCCCCTTGGTGGAAATTCGGCCATGTATGGCTGGTGATAGCAGGCCCTGCAGTTGTTGTCGTTGCGAGCTTCATCACTTTGTACCTGGCGGTCACCCGTGGTGATCCAGTGCTGGATGAAGACTATTACCGCAAAGGCCTCCAGCTCAATCAGACCTTGGCTGACAACCCTGCCAGTTTGGCACCGGCAATCCAAGGGCGCAACCATGCGGCCACAGGTGCGCCCCCCGCGCGTAAAACACCGTAATAGTTTTCCTGACCATCACAACGGAGCACAACTATGTTGCAACAACGACTGATGTGGATTGCCTGGCCCGCTTTTTTAGTAGCCGGAATGCTGGAAGTGTTGGTGTTTGCCATGGTTGATCCGCAGGACCTGCATTGGTTCGGCCAACCCCTGGATTGGTCGCGCCAAGCCGTCTATACCGTGGCTTTTTTTGTGTTTTGGTGCATCACCATGGTGTCCAGTACGTTGACCACCTTGTTGGCAATGTCTCCGTTTGAGGTGAATCGTTGCCCCCTGCCTGCCACGGACCGTCCTGACGGATGTCCCAAACAGGACGCGTGTTAAGCGCTTAGCTGCAGGCTTTGGGGTTCACGATGTCTTTGAGGGCATCGGTGTTCATGATGCGAACATGGCGCTGGCGTACTTCGACAATGCCGTCCTCGGCAAACTTTGAGAAGGTGCGGCTCACGGTCTCCAGTTTCAACCCGAGGTAGCTGCCAATTTCTTCGCGCGTCATGCGCAGGACCAGTTCGGATTGGGAGAAACCCCGTGCGTGCAGTCTTTGCACCAGATTAAGTAAGAACGCCGCCACACGCTCTTCGGCCCGCATGCTGCCCAGGAGCAGCATCACACCGTTTTCACGAACGATTTCACGGCTCATGATTTTGTGAACATGGCGCTGCAGGGCGTTGACTTCCCTGGACAGTTCTTCGATTCGGTCAAATGGCATGACGCACACCTCGGCGTCCTCCAAAGCTACGGCGTCACAAGTGTGGTGGTCGTTGACGATGCCGTCCAGACCAATAACCTCCCCAGCCATCTGGAAACCGGTAACCTGATCGCGTCCATCTTCGGACGCAACACAGGTTTTGAAGAAGCCGGTTCGAATTGCGAAGAGACTTGTAAATTTTTCACCGTTGCGAAACAAGGTGTCGCCGCGTTTGATCTTGCGCCGGCTTGCGACGATATCGTCAATGCGTTCCAACTCGGTGGTCGTCAAGCCAAGTGGCATGCACAGTTCACGCAAATTGCAGTTCGAACAGGCCACTTTGATGGATTGGGAGCTTACGGCACTCCCGGCGCCAGTTGTCTTTATAGCGATGGAGGCGAGTGCTTCGGCGCCAGCGGGAGGTTTCGTTTCGGGATCGAACATAGGGCTCTAATGATACCGGTCAAATGCCAGCCGTGCCTACCTGTTCAGTTCTTGATGCAAATCAACTGTCTGAGCGATAACTTACGGCAAAGTGACACCGCTTGTTTTGGAGAGTCTATGAGCGTGGTCAGTGAACCTGTGTCCGATGAGTTGTTGCGCCGATTTGATGTATCAGGCCCACGTTACACGTCTTATCCTACCGCCGACCGGTTTGTCGAGGCATTCACGGCGGACGATTACGCGCAAGCGCTGATGCAGCGCCGTAACGGCGCCTCCGCGATGGCGCTGCCGCTTTCACTGTATGTCCACATACCCTTTTGCGAGTCGCTTTGCTACTACTGTGCCTGCAACAAAATCATTACCAAGCACCACGAGCGCGGCGCTGAGTACTTGCGTTACCTGGTTCGGGAAGTGGATTTGCATACTGCGGTGATTGGCCAGGGCCAGGTTGTGAGCCAAGTGCACCTTGGTGGGGGCAGTCCGACGTTTCTTTGTGACGATGAATTGCGAGAACTTATGGGCATGTTGCGGCGCAATTTTGTGTTTGCCCCTGGGGGCGAATACTCCATCGAGATTGATCCCCGAACAGTCGATCCATCCAGACTGGACACCTTAGCTGAGCTGGGCTTTAACCGGCTGAGCTTTGGGGTGCAGGACTTTGATCCTGCAGTACAAAAAGCGGTGCACCGGGTGCAGCCAGCCGAGCAGGTGTTTGCCTTGGTAGAGGCCGCGCGGACGCGGGGCTTTGACTCCATCAATGTTGATTTGATCTATGGCCTGCCGAAACAAAGCCCGGAGTCCTTTGATCGCACCTTGGCCCAGATCGTTCAGCTGCGACCCGACCGCATTGCTTTGTATGCGTATGCCCACTTGCCTGAGCGGTTCAAGCCCCAGCGTCGGATCAATACCTTGGAGATTCCCAGCGGGGCGGCCAAAATTTCGATGCTGTCACGGTCACTGGCCGCCTTGTTGGCTGCGGGGTATGTCTATGTGGGGATGGACCACTTTGCATTGCCTGGCGACTCGCTGGCTATAGCCAAGCGGCAAGGTCGGTTGCACCGCAACTTTCAGGGCTACAGTACGCAGCCAGACTGTGACTTGATTGCTTTGGGTGTTTCATCCATTGGTCGCATTGGCGCAACCTACAGCCAAAATGCCAAGACACTGGAGGAGTACTACGATCTCCTGGATCAAGGTGGTTTCCCGGTGGTGCGGGGCTTGGCTTTGTCGCGCGATGACCTAGTGCGTCGCTCCGTCATCATGGCCTTGATGTGTCAGGGGCAGTTGCAGTTCGAATCGATCGAGCTTTCGCATTTGGTAGATTTCTCCAGCTACTTTGCGAAGGAGATGGTGGCATTGCAGTCCTTGGCTGAACAGGGCTTGGTGGTGGTGGACGATGGCGGCATTCAGGTGACTCCGCAGGGCTGGTTCTTTGTCCGCGCGGTGGCCATGGTGTTCGATCGCCATTTGCAAACCGACCGCACGCGGGCACAGTTCTCCAAGATCATTTAGCATCGAAAGATGCAAACTTCTTTGGCGCTGACTGCGCTTCTCATGGGCCTGGTTGGCGGGCCTCACTGCGTCGCCATGTGTGGTGCTGCCTGCGCCGGTATTGGGCAGGCTGCGGGTCCGAATAAAAATTCTGCTTTGTGGCTGTTCCAGTTGGGGCGGGTCGTGGGTTACTCCGTGCTCGGGGGATTGGCGGCCGCGTCATTGCAGGGACTGGGCTGGCTGACCGTCCAGTCTGCGGCTCTGCGTCCGGTGTGGTCCTTGTTCCATGTGGCGGCCTTCGTTTTGGGCTTGGTCCTGCTGTGGCAGGCCCGACAGCCGGTTTGGCTGGAGAATACCGCCCGCACGGTGTGGCAGCGTGCCCGTGCTTTTGCCGGCGGCTGGGGCGGTGGTGCGCCACTGGTGCTGGGTACCATGTGGGCTTTGTTGCCATGTGGACTCCTCTATTCGGCCCTGCTGGTGGCTGCCTTGGCGGGCAGTGCAGCAAGCGGCGCCATGGTGATGGCGCTGTTTGCGGTGGGAACCAGTGTCACCATGGTGGCAGGCCCTTGGCTGTGGTTGCGCCTGCGAGGCCAGGGTGTGAGCCAAGGCCGGGGGGACTGGGGTGTTCGTCTCGCTGGCGCTGCGCTGGCGGGCAGCTCCGGTTGGGCACTGTGGATGGCGTTGGCTAATAACGCGGCCCCTTGGTGTGCCACCCCCTGAAAATAGCGGTTGAATGAGGGCTGGGATAATCCAGCCTATGTCTCTCGTTTTGCCTTCTTCCGATTCCCCCGTTGCTTCTGACCGCTTGGCTGTGCCCGCAGACCGCTGGCGCCTCTCCGTCGCGCCGATGATGGACTGGACGGACAAGCACTGTCGCTACCTCCACCGCCTGTTAACCAAACACACGCTGCTATACACCGAGATGGTGACCACCGGCGCCTTGTTGCATGGCGATGTGCCGCGCCATTTGCAGTTCAATGCTGAAGAGCATCCCCTGGCCCTGCAATTGGGCGGGAGCGAACCTGCCGACTTGGCCCACAGCGCCCGGCTGGGTGCGCAGTGGGGTTACGATGAAATTAACCTCAACTGCGGTTGCCCCAGTGAGCGGGTGCAGCGGGGCGCTTTTGGCGCCTGCCTGATGAACGAGCCGGTGCTGGTGGCCGATTGTGTCAAAGCCATGGTGAACGTGGTGGACGTGCCGGTCACGGTGAAACACCGCATTGGCATTGACAAGAACGAGAGCTATGACTTTGTGCGCGATTTTGTCGGCACAGTATCCGAAGCAGGTTGCAGCACCTTCATCGTGCACGCCCGCAACGCCTGGCTCAAGGGCTTGAGCCCGAAAGAAAACCGTGAAGTGCCGCCGCTGCGTTATGCCGTGGCGCACCAGCTCAAACGCGACTTTCCGCATCTGACCATCGCGGTCAATGGCGGCCTCACCACTACGGCACAAGTGCAGGAGCAGCTGCAGGTGGTGGATGGTGCCATGCTGGGCCGTGAGGCGTACCACAACCCGTGGTGGCTGAGCGAGTGGGACGCGGCGTTTTATGGCGCGGCGCCGTCCGACGCCAGCCGTGAATCGGTGGAAGAGCAGATGGTGGAGTACATGGAGCGTGAGGCGGCAGCCAACGGAACCCCGTGGTACCCCATCGCCCGCCATATGCTGGGTCTGCGCCATGGGCTAGCCGGATCACGCCGGTGGCGGCAGATTTGGAGCGACCACCGCCTGAAGATGCTGCCCGCGCGCGAGGTGTTGAACCTCACGCGTGCCCCCCAGGCTTAACGCTCGCCGATCCCGTCGGCGCGCAAGCGCAGAACCCGGTCCGCCCGTTCGGTGGCGGCCACTGAATGTGTCACCAGCACCAGCGATGTGCCGTGCAGTCGGACCTGTGCCACCAAGGCCTCCATCACCAGCGCTGCGGTGCTGGGGTCCAGATTGCCGGTGGGTTCATCCGCCAGCAGCAGGGCGGGCCGGTGCACCAGCGCCCGCGCAATGGCGACCCGTTGCAGTTGCCCGCCACTAAGTTGCTGAGGCAGGCGGCTGCCCAAGCCACCCAAGCCGACGGCTTCCAGCATGGCTTCTACCCGTGCGTCATCGGGTGCATTCAGAAGCAGCAGCGGCAATCCTACGTTTTGGGCCACGTCCAGGTGCGGCAGCACATGAAAGGCCTGGAACACAAAGCCCACTTTCTCGCGGCGCAGGGCGGCGCGGGCGTCATCGTGCATGGTGCCCAGGTCTGCGCCGTGCAGTTGCACGGTTCCACTGTCCCAGTGGTCCAGACCGGCCATGCAGTTGAGCAGGGTGGACTTGCCAACGCCCGATTCCCCGACGATGGCAACAAACTCGCCCGGTGCCACTTCAAGCGATACGTTGGCAAACACCGGGGTGTTGTCATAGCGCTTGGTGAGCTGGTCGATGCGCAGGATCATGGCTGCCGGTTCGGATGGGTGCGAAGCACCTCGCGCACCTGCTGCAGCACCTGATCTAGGGCATCGGGCTGATCGCAGGCCACGGCATGACGGTGCGGCATGGAGCGCAGCCAGGTGATCTGGCGCTTGGCCAGCTGGCGGGTGGCAAAAATGCCGCGGTCACGCAGATCCACCATGGGCCACAGGCCATCCATTGCCTCCCAGGCCTGGCGGTAGCCCACACAGCGCATGGAGGCCAGGTCCGGGTTCAGGTCACCCCGCGCGCGCAGGGTTTTGACTTCTTCCAGAAAGCCCTGGGCCAGCATGGCATCAAAGCGCTGGGCAATGCGCGCGTGCAGCCAGCTGCGATCTTCGGGTTCCAAGGAAATAAGGGCTGTAGCCCACGTGGAATCTGCGTGAGTAGCTTCTTTTTTGATAGCATCTCTGTGCGCATGGAAGTGTGACAAGGGCAGGCCAGAGACCCGGTACACCTCCAGCGCGCGCTGGATGCGCTGGCTGTCGGCCGGGGCCAG
>CAJASG010000472.1 GCA_903944555.1 uncultured beta proteobacterium | reverse complement strand
ACGCTGTTGGGTACCGGGCGCCCACCGGTGCCGAGGTGTTTGTAGCCCAGCAGCGGCATCACGGTGGACAGGTCCAGCAGACGGTCAAAGTCGGTGCCGCCAATGTGCACGCCGGTGGTGGCCAAAATATCGGCGCTGCGGTCCCACTGCTGGCCACGCGCCGGGTTCAGCCGGATGACGGTGAAGTCGGAGGTGCCCCCGCCGATGTCCACCACCAGCGCGCTGGTTTCCACGTTGACGCGCTGCTCAAAGTCAAACGCGGCGGCGATGGGTTCCAGCTGAAAATCAATATGGGTGAAACCCGCCTCGGTGGCGGCCCGGCCCAGGGTGGCTTGTGCCAGTGCGTCCCGCTCGGGGTTGTCGTCCACAAAATGCACCGGGCGCCCCAGCATGGCGCGCTCGATGGGGTGGCCCACATGGGCCTCGCAGCGGCGTTTGAGTTCTTTGAAGAACAGCACCACGATGTCAAAAAACTGGACCGACTGGCCGTTGACCAGCGTGTACTCCTCCATCAAGCGGCTGCCCAGCAGGCTTTTGAGCGAGCGCAGCAAGCGGCCTTCGGTGCCGGCCAGATAGGCCTGCATCGCTTCGCTGCCGTAGAGAACAGTGTGGGTCTCGTTGGCGAAAAAGAGCGCAGTGGGCATCTCGGAACGCCGTCCGTCCAGCGGGATGACGTGCAGCTGCCCGTCGGAACCAATCAGTGCGGCTGCAGAGTTGGAGGTGCCAAAGTCGATACCCAGGGTGAGCGGCGCCTGCGCCGTGGTCGAATCTTTACGCAGCACCGGCAGAGGCCCCCAGCACTTGTTTCAAAAAGGCCGAAATATCGGCAATCTCGCGTGGATGCACGCTGTGCTGCATCGGGTAGGTGTGCCACTGCACCGGGTGGCCCATGGCTGCCAGCGCATTACGTGAGGATTCACCGCGTGCCACCACCACCACCGGGTCTTGCGTGCCGTGCGCCATGAAGACGGGGGTGTGGGCATTGGCGCTGTGGCGCTCGTCCACAAAACGGTCGGCCAGTGGCAGGTAACCCGACAGGGCCATGATGCCGGCCAGCCGGTAGGGCAGGCGCAAACCGGTGTGCAGCGCCATGGCGCAGCCTTGTGAAAAACCGGCCAGCACGATGTGCTCAGGGGCAATGCCACGTGCGATTTCGTTTTCGATCAACGCGGTAATGGCCCGTTCCGACTTCTGAATGCCGGCGGCGTCCTGGCGGCTGACCAGGTCGGTACCCATGATGTCGTACCAGGCAGGCATCACGTAACCACCGTTGAGGGTTACGGGAATGCTGGGCGCATGCGGGAAGACAAAACGGATTGGCGGGCAGCCAGCCAGGTTCAGCTCGGGCACCAACGCGGCAAAGTCGTTGCCATCGGCGCCCAAGCCGTGCAGCCAGATGACGGCGGCGGTCGGGTGCGGGGCAGACTCGATTTCGATACGCGGGAGAAGGGGGGACTTGGCAGTGTTCATGGTGCAGAAGTGTACAAAGTCTGGCCGCGCGGCCGCACCACAGGGGTTTAGCGGACGACGACGCTGATGGGCTGGATGCCGGTGACCAGGGAGGCGGTCGCCATGGGCGTTAAGGCACCACCGGCGCCGATGGTGAATTGGGAGACCGTGTTGTTGCCGTAATTGGTCACATAGGCATAGCGACCCGTGGGATCAACCGCCACGCTGCGCGGGTTAATGCCTGCACTGGCGGTGGCGGGCGTGATGGCCAGCAGGGCTCCATTGGCCGCCGACACGGTGTACTGCGATACCGTGTTGTCGTTGTAGTTGGCCACATAGGCGTAGCGGCCGGTCGGGTCAATGGTGAGGCTTTTGGGGTTGCTGCCGGTGATGGTGGTAGTGATTTGGGTCAGTTGGCCACTGGTGCTGGAGATGGCAAACTGGGTGACCGTATTGCCCCCCGCGTTCGCCACGTAGATCCATCGACCTGCCGGATCGATGGCCACACTGGACGGGGTGGTGCCGGCAATGACCGTGGCAGGGGCCATGGCGGACAAGGCACCGCCCGCCCCAATCGTGTACTGCGAGATAGTGTTGTTCCCCGAGTTGCTGACGTACACGAAGCGGCCCGTTGGGTCCACGGCCACGCTGTTCGGGGTGGTGCCGGTGGCCACCGAGGTGGGCGCCATGGCGGTGAGGCTTCCGTCCACTGCGGAGACGGTGTACTGCGACACCGTATTACTAACGGCATTGGTGACATATGCATACTGGCCCGTGGGATCCATCGCAATGCTGTTGGGGTTGGTGTCCGTGATCGCAGGTGCTGGCACCATGGCGGTCAGGGCGCCGGTGGCGACTGCGATGGTGTATTGCGAGACCCTGTTGCTACCAAAATCCGCCGTGTAGGCATAGCGCCCGGTTGGGCCAATGGCCAGGCTGTGGGGGTTTGTGTTGGTAATGACCGTGCCGGGAGCGATGGCCGACAAGCTGCCATCGGTGGTCGAGAGCGCGTACTGCGATACGGTGTTGCCGCTGTAATTCGCCACATAGGCCGCGCGGGGCCCGTTGTTGCAGGTGACGGTGATGTTGCTGACGTTGGCTGCGGCGACCACACTACCGGCTTTGCCGACTTGGCACCATTGGGTGGGGGTGTCAGGATCGTGGAACACGGTGACCGCATAGGCGGAACTGCTGGACAACTGTGTGGAAAAAACGACGGTCCCGTTGGCAATGACGGACAAATTGTTGGTGCCGTTGTTTTGAAGAATCAGGCCACTGCCATTGAGGCCGCTCACAGTAGCGCTGATGGTGTAGGTGGCCGCGTTACCAGGCGTGCCAGAGCCCGAAGACCCACCGCATCCCGTCAGTAACAGGGCAGTGCAACAAGCAAAAAAGAGAGCCAGCACCTTGGTGCTGAGTCGAGTCAGAGGTCGCACGCGGGGATTGCTTTCATTAATACGCCAAGCATATAGGGTGCACCTAAGCAGGCACTGACAATTCGCAAGACGGCTAAAACAGTTCCATGTCGCCCAGGTTAGCCGCAACTTCTACCAAGTCGCCACTGGCAATCAGGGCGGCATGGCTGCATACCTGGTTGCGGCCATGGCCCTTGGCGTAGTACACGGCCTTGTCGGCACGTTCGAACGCGCCGCTGGGGGTGTCGCCGGGTTTGACCTCGGAGAAACCGATGCTGATGGTGATGCTGCCCACCTGGGGGAACTCGTGCGCCTGGGTGGTGGCTCTGAGCCGTTCCAGCACGCCTGCGGCCTCCGCCTCACCATGGCAGCGCATCAGCACCACAAATTCCTCGCCACCGAAGCGGTATAGCTGGTCGTGAAAGCGGAAGTGGGCACGCATCAGACGTGCCAGCAGCAGCAAGACTTCGTCGCCAATCAGGTGGCCAAAGTTGTCATTCACGCGTTTGAAGTGGTCGATGTCAATCATCACCAGCCAGTAGCTGCCGGGTGCATCCACGTGTCGGCGGTCAGCTCCTGCATGCTCATCGGCTAATTTCTGTTCGAGCGTTGCCTTGAGAAAGGCGCCGTCAAAGGTCTTGCGGTTGAGAAGTTCGGTCAGTCCGTCGCGTTCGCTGTAGTCCAGCAGACCTTGAAAGTTGGCATAGAGGCGCAAGACGCCGGTCACCAGCCGCAGGGAGTCGGCATCCATCGGGGCGCTGGTGGCGATCTCCAGCACGCCGATGGAATCCACCGAGCCCGACAATGGAAACACTGCGAGGCTGGGGCTGCCAGTCTCTTGCTGAAGCTGCTGTGTTTTGGCTGCATTCTGGCGCAAAGGGTGGCTGGGCAGCTTTGGCAATAGATCCACCGAGGACCACGCGGAGTCCGATGTCGGCACGGTTTGCCCGGACAGCAGCTTGGCGCTAATCAGCCAGCGCTCGTTACCGGCCTCACCCACCACCCTGCATATCGATGTGGACAGGGGCAGCAGCAGGTCGTTGATGGCATTGACCAGCGCGATATCAAGTGCATCCCGATCGCGGATGGCGGTCAGGTTGGCGAGTCTGTTGACGAGGTCGGACATAGGGGGATCAGTCTATCCTATTGATTGCCCGTTTTCAGGGTGTTTGCCCGTAGCGTTTGAGCCATTCCTTTTCCAACGGATCGACCCAGCTGCCATGGGGCTCCGGAATCGCCGGGGCGCTGCTTGCCACTTGTCCTGGCAAGGGATTGGCGGCAAACAGCGCGCGCTGGGCGCTTGGCAATTTGTCCGGCGCCAGCACGGTGGGGTCACCCCAGACGGCGATGTCGGCTTTGCGCGCCTGCGCCTGCGCACTAAGCAGGAAGTTGATGAACACCTGGGCCCCGGCTTTGGCGTGGGCATTGATGGGTATCGCCAGAAAGTGCGTGTTGCCGACGGTTCCGCTATTGAATTGATAGCTGGTTACGCTGGTCGGTAGTCGCTTGGCAGCGATTTCATTAGCAGCTTCGTTGGGGTTGAAGGTGAGCGACAGCAGCAGCTCGCCGTCGGCCATCATTTGCACCGCGGCGGCTGCGCTGTTGGGAAACTGCTTGCCCGCACGCCACAAATGGGGGTGCAGGGCGTCCAGATAGGTCCATAGGGGTGTGCCAGCCTTGGCGAATGCATCCGCTGTGACAGGCCGGTACAGCGCGCTGCGGTCGGCGTTGACATCCAGCAGGGCCTGCTTCACAAAGGTGGTGCCATGGAAATTGGGCGGGCGCGGGTAGGTTACGCGCCCGGGGTTGGCCTTGGCAAAGGCCAGTAGTTCGGTCAGATTTTTCGGGGGGGTGGGTACACGCTTGCTGTCGACCATAAAGGTGAGCTGCGCCATGCCCCACGGGGCTTCCATGCCATCCACGGGCTCCGAAAAATCGACGCGCGTGGTGGGCTTGCCCTGCACATCGACATAGGCATAGGATGGCAGTTTTTCCGCAAACGGGCCAAACAACAGGCCTTCGCGCTTCATGGTCAGAAAGTTTTCGCCGTTGATCCACACCATGTCAACCGTGCCATCCGCCTTGCCTGCGGCCTTTTCATTGCGCACGCGTTTGACCACGTCGGCAGCATCTGTCACCTTGACGTGCTCCACCTTCACGCCATAGCGTTGCAGCACAACGCCTGCCGCCCATTGGATGTAGGCGTTGATGGGCTCACTACCGCCCCAGGCGTTGAAGTACACCGTTTGCCCACGGGCTTGTGCCTCGATCTGACTCCAGGCGGGGGTGGTTTGGGAAAACACAGGGGTGGCAATGCCTGCGCCCAACAGCGCGAGGGCGTGACGACGATTCAGAGGTGTCATGGGTTCGGTATTTTGGGGTTAGGCCAAAAGGGCCTGTGCAAATTCGCGTGCGTTGAAGGTTTCCAGCTCGTCGAGCTTTTCGCCTACACCGATGAAATACACTGGAATCGGCCGTTCGCGGGCAATGGCTGCCAGCACGCCGCCTTTGGCGGTGCCGTCCAGCTTGGTGATGATCAGGCCGGTCAGGCCCAGTGCGTCGTCAAAAGCACGCACCTGGGCGAGGGCGTTCTGGCCGGTGTTGCCGTCGATCACCAGCAGCACTTCGTGCGGGGGCATGT
>CAJASG010000471.1 GCA_903944555.1 uncultured beta proteobacterium | reverse complement strand
CGTAGCCATCGTCCCCCGGTGTGCGCAGTGACGTGAAGATGACCGCGTAGTAAGGCGGTACGGGGGTATCGACAATGGGATGCATCGAATGCCTTTCAAATTAGCGCGCGACCCAGCCACCGCACACCGGAAATACCTGGCCAACAAAACAGTTCGCAGAATCGCTGCACAGATAGGCTGCAAACTCTGCATCTTCATTGGCTCCGACCAAACGCCCTAGTGGCACCTCACGCTTCAAGCGTTCCTGGAACCGCGGGTTGGCCTGAACGTCCGGCGGGAAATAAGTGGGGTTATCAACAAAATTCTGTGCGATTGCATTGACTTGAACATTGTGGGGCGCGACCTCCACGCCCACCGCTTGCACGTAGGCCAACTGGGCACCACGCGCTGCGCTGTAGGTCGAGGCTCGTTTCATCCCCCGCAAGGCTGAGGCGCTACCCATGACCAAAATCTTGCCCGCACGTCGCTCAATCATTGCAGGCAACACGGCCCGGACCAAGCGTGCGAGAGGATGCACGAGTACCGCGAATGTGTCGTGCCACTCGTCTTCAGACACCTCCGCAACGGTGGTGGTGGGGGCCGGTATTGCCAAGTTGGCAACGAGCACATCAACGTGCCCTGCCGCAGCGACGATAGAGGCAGGAGCACCGGCCTCCGTTATCGGGGCAGTGCTCGCGATCACGGTGGCACCGTGCCTGGCAAACACCTCGCACAGAGCCGGTCCCATGAACTGATCAGCCTGGGTGATGAGCACCCGCTTGCCTAAAAGGATTTGGTTTGACATGGGCACTATTGTGGAGCAACGACCAGAGCACCATGATCTGCACCGACTTACCCAAGGCCGCCGTGGGTGACACTTCCAGCCCGCTGGATTCGTAACAAATTTGCGCCAAATTTACGCTATCAAATAAATAGCTGCTTGCGCACATTCCACGAGGGCTACAGCCCTATTTTGGCAAAAAAATCAGCCAATAGACCAGCAACAGGTTAACCAATACCGACACCGCCAGCCCCACCTTCCACAGGGCGGTGGGGTCGCGCTGCATCAGGGGGGTGCCCTGCGGGGCGCTCAGGGGGCGCGACGCACCGCGCTCCAGGGCCAGCAAGAATTCTTCGGCAGTCTCAAAGCGCTGGCGCTTGTCACGGGCTACGGCTTTTTGCAGCACATGGTCCAGCCAGATGGGGATTTCGGGGTTGTGGCGACTGGGGGGCGTGGGGTCGCGGTAGTAGCGGCCCACCTGGTAGGGCAACACGTCGCCATAGGGCAGCTTGGTGGTGAGCAATTGGTACAGGGTGACGCCCAGGGCAAACAGATCGCTCTGGGCGTCCGGCAACTCCTCGGGGGCGTCATCGGCCACGGCTTGCTTGCCCACCACCGCTGCCGTCTTGACCCGAAAGCCCCATTGCTCCGGGTTCACGTAGCTGGGCGTACCCGCGTGCAGTTCACGCATGGATGTGGGTTCGCGCCCGCTCAGGGCCACCCCCAGGTCCAGCACGCGCAACACGCCGTCTTCGCCCTGGTGCAGGTTGGCGGGTTTGATGTCGCGGTGGATCACGCCCTGGCGGTGCAAACGCCCCAGTGCCTTCAGGGTTTGCATTGCGGCGCCCACGGCTTGGTTGGGGCTGAATTTGTGGCTGCGGTCCAGCATTTGTTGCAGGGTCT
>CAJASG010000470.1 GCA_903944555.1 uncultured beta proteobacterium | reverse complement strand
CTTCAGGCTGGTTTGGAAAAACACAGCAGTCCAATGATCCGGTAGGTCGCAAGACCGCCACCGACCGTGGTAACACGATCACCACCATTACGCCTACCGATGCACAGGAATTCAAGCGCAAGGCCGCCGTGGTGGAGGCGGAGTGGATGGTCGACATGGACAAGCGGGGGTTTGACGGACGCCAACTGCGCGACACGGCCCGCGCTCTGATTGAGAAACACGGTAAACCCGCTACGCCTGAAAAGCCGGTCAAATCCGCCAAACCGACAAAAGCCTGAGGCAACCGACCCAATGCACCGCAGCCCTATCAAACATTGCAAAGAATGCGGCACCGCCGTGGTGTACCGCATACCCGACGATGGCGACACCAAACACCGCGCGGTGTGCCCGGCCTGCGTCACCATCCACTACGAAAACCCCCTGAATGTGGTGGGTACCGTGCCACATTGGGGCGAAAAAGTGCTGCTGTGCAAACGCAACATCGAGCCACGCTTTGGCAAGTGGACGCTGCCGGCGGGCTTTATGGAACTGAATGAGACCACTGCCGAGGGTGCTGCACGCGAAACTGATGAAGAGGCCGGTGCCCAGTTTGAAATGCAAGGCCTGTTCTCGTTGGTAAACGTCCCCCGCGTGGGCCAGGTACATCTGTTTTACCGCGCCAAACTGCTCAGCGACCAGTTCAACCCGGGCACCGAGACCATCGAGGCCCAGTTGTTTACTGAAGACGAAATTCCGTGGGACGAGATCGCATTTCGCACGGTCAAAGAAACCCTGGTGCGCTACTTTGCCGACCGCCGCACCGGTCAATACTCCATCCATGCCATCGATATCGTTTAGCCCATCCGCCAACGTTCGCTATTGGAGCACGCTGCCATGGTCTGAGCGCCTCACCGTCATCAAGCTGTGGGGCCACCGGATTGGCCTGTATACCGCGATCAACCTGCTGGACGACCCGGCATGGCTGGCCCTGATGTTTTGCTGAGCTCAAGCATGCTGCCTTGTTTTGTCATGCTGGACCTGGAGACCACCGGTGGTAGCGCAGCGAACGACCGCATTACCGAGATTGCGGCGGTGCGCGTAGAAAACGGCGTAGAAGTCGCCCGCTGGAGCAGTCTGGTCAACCCGCAAACTCCGATTCCACCGTTTATCCAATCCCTTACAGGTATCTCCGACACCATGGTGGCCAACGCTCCGACGTTTGAGGCGCTGGCCCAGCCCCTGCTGGAGTTGCTGGAGGGTGCCGTTTTTGTGGCCCACAACGTGCGTTTTGACCACGGCTTTGTGCAGCAGGCACTGGAGCGGCTGAACATGCCACTGACCGTCAAAACTCTGTGTACCGTGCGCCTGTCCCGCAAGCTGTACCCGCAGCACAAGGGCCATGGGCTGGACGCCATCAGCAAGCGCCACGGCCTGCACAACCAGGCCCGCCACCGCGCCATGGGCGACGTGGATGTGGTGCTGGACTGGCTGGCATTGGCAAGCAGGGAGCTGGGAGTGGACGTGGTTCGCCGCGAGGCCAACGCCCTGCTTCAAGGCGGCAATGTGGTTCCCCCGCAGCTGGAAACACCGGTGGACGATATCCCAGAGACCACGGGCGTCTATTTGCTGTGGGGTACAGGACCCGCACCGCTGTTCATCGGCAAGGCCAGCAACCTGCGCGCCCGGGTGATGTGGCACTTTCAGTCCGCCGCCAAAGTAGCGCGCGAGATGCGTATTGCGCAGGAAATTCGTCGCGTGGAGTGGCGCGAAACCGCCGATGAGCTTAGTGCCTTCGCCTTGGAATCCCGTCTGAAAGAAGAATTGCAGCCACGTTACAACCGCAAAGCCCGCCATGGCTGATACCCCTGCCCCCAAGCCACAGCTCTCAGACGCCATCTTCGACCTGGTGCTGCAGGTGCCCACCAGCCAGGAGCAGGCGCTGGACCAACCCGCCCAGCGCGCCCATGCCATTAGCCGCAGCGCGGCGCGCAACGCCAGCCTGATTGCCAGCTCCTTGTCCCTGCCACCCGGTTTCCTGGGCTGGCTCACGGTTTTGCCCGAACTGGTGGGGGT
>CAJASG010000469.1 GCA_903944555.1 uncultured beta proteobacterium | reverse complement strand
GAAGGCTCAGAGCTTTCGCACCACCGAATACCCGGGCTTCCCGACCGACATGCAAGCGCAGTTCATGGCGCTCAACTGCATCTCGCAAGGTGCGAGCAAAGTGACCGAAACGATTTTTGAAAACCGTTTCATGCACGTCAATGAGCTGGTGCGCCTGGGCGCCAACATCCAGATCGACGGCAAAGTATCGGTGATCGAAGGCATCGAAAAGTTATCTGGCGCCACCGTCATGGCGACCGATCTGCGTGCCTCTGCCAGCTTGGTGATTGCCGGTCTGGTGGCTGACGGCGAAACCGTGGTCGACCGCATCTACCATCTCGACCGGGGCTATGACCAAATGGAAGCCAAATTGCGCGGCATCGGCGCCGATATTGAACGCATCAAATAATGGTCCCCACGCCGTGAAAGCAGACAACATGATCACCATCGCCCTCTCCAAAGGCCGTATCTTCGAAGAAACCATGCCTCTGCTCAAAGCGGCGGGTATTGAAGTGCTGGACGACCCGGAAAAATCGCGCAAGCTGATTTTGGATACCAACCAGCCCGGCGTGCGGGTGCTGGTGGTTCGCGCCACCGATGTGCCCACCTACGTGCAGTACGGTGGCGCCGACATGGGCATTACCGGCAAGGACACGCTGCTGGAGCACGGCAGTGACGGCCTGTATTTGCCGCTGGACCTTCAAATTGCCAAATGCCGTATCAGCGTGGCGGTGCGCGCCGACTTTGACTATGCCTCCGCTGTGAAGCAGGGGTCGCGCCTGAAAGTGGCGACCAAATACGTGGCGATTGCCCGCGAGTTTTTCGCCTCCAAGGGGGTGCACGTCGATTTGATCAAGCTCTACGGCAGCATGGAGCTGGCGCCGCTGGTGGGCCTGGCGGACGCGATTGTCGATTTGGTGTCCACCGGCAACACGCTCAAGGCCAACCACTTGGTGGAAGTCGAGCAGATCATGGAGATCAGTTCCCGCTTGGTGGTGAACCAGGCCGCGCTCAAACTCAAGCAAGAACCCATCCGCAGAATCATCGACGCCTTTGCCGGCGCGATTGCCAAATAATCCCAACTCACTTGCTATGACTTTTATAGCTGCTCCCGCACGTCTCTCCACGGCTGACAGCCAATTCGAGGCCCAATTCAAGGCGCGACTGCATTGGTCGGCCGACACCGATGCCGCCATCGAGCAGCGTGTGGCCGACATCCTGGCCGATGTGCAGCAGCGCGGCGACGCCGCCGTGCTTGAGTACACCGCCCGCTTTGACGGATTGAGTGCGCCCGACATGCAGGCGCTGGAGCTGACGCAGTCGGAACTCAAAGCCGCCTTCGATGCGATCCCGGCCAAGCAGCGTGACGCCCTGCAAGCCGCCGCAAAAAGAGTGCGCAGCTACCACGAAGCGCAGAAAAAATCCTGCGGTGAAAGTTGGAGCTACCGCGACGAAGACGGCACGCTCTTGGGCCAAAAAGTCACGCCACTGGACCGTGTTGGCATCTATGTGCCCGGCGGCAAGGCAGCGTATCCCTCTAGCGTGCTGATGAACGCGATTCCCGCCCATGTGGCCGGTGTCGGCGAGATCATCATGGTAGTGCCCACGCCCAAGGGCGAAAAAAACTTGCTGGTGTTGGCCGCAGCCTATGTGGCGGGTGTCACCCGCGCCTTCACCATTGGCGGTGCGCAGGCCGTGGCTGCGTTGGCCTACGGCACGGCCACCATTCCGGCCGTGCACAAGATCACCGGCCCTGGCAACGCTTACGTGGCCGCCGCCAAGCGCCGCGTGTTTGGCACCGTGGGTATCGACATGATTGCCGGACCGAGTGAAATTCTGGTGTTGGCCGATGGCAGCACGCCGCCCGACTGGGTGGCCATGGATTTGTTCAGCCAGGCCGAGCATGACGAGTTGGCGCAAAGCATTTTGCTGTGCCCGGATGCGGCCTACCTCGATTTGGTGCAGGCCTCGATTGACCGCCTGCTGCCCGAGATGCCGCGTGCCGAGATCATTGCCAAGAGCCTGACCGGGCGTGGCGCCCTGATCCTGACGCGCAACATGGAAGAGGCCTGTGAGATCAGCAACCGCATTGCGCCCGAGCATCTGGAAGTCTCCAGCCTGGAACACCAGCGCTGGGAGCCGCTGCTCAAACACGCCGGAGCCATCTTTTTGGGCGCCTACACCTCCGAGAGCCTGGGCGACTACTGCGCCGGCCCTAACCATGTGTTGCCCACCTCGGGTACTGCGCGCTTCTCCAGCCCGCTGGGCGTGTACGACTTCCAGAAGCGCTCCAGCCTGATCGAGGTTAGCGAAGCCGGCGCGCAGGTGTTGGGCGTCATCGCTGCCGAACTGGCCTACGGCGAAGGCTTGCAAGCCCATGCCCGTGCTGCGGAAATGCGGCTGAAATAAAGCGGCTGTTGCGGTGGGTGTAAGAATGGGCGCACTCCTGCGACTACTTCTTATGCGTCCTCCTACACTCTTTACCCCATCGGTACCTCATTCGGCGCGTACGGCACGTACGGCAGTTCTGCTGCTGGTCTGTGCCTGCTTTACCAGCGCCAGTTTTTCGATGTCCTTGCGCGAATTGCGCACGCTGGCCAAAACGGAAAAGCAGGGCGACAACTACGTCAACTACTACCTGGTCGGGGTGATGGAAGGGGCGCTGGAGGCCCACACCCAGGACGTACGCAATGGTGCCAAACCCGTCATCTGCCTCAACGGCCGCCGCCTGGAGCCGCGCATGGCCAAGGGCCTGTTTGACTCCGAACTCCAACGTAACGCCGGGGTCTACGAAGCCGATATGCCGGTGCCACTGGTGCTGGGCAACGCACTGGCAACGGTGTACCCCTGTTAAGGCGCATCTCAGCTGGGGCTGCGTCAAGTGCTCTGAATCTTTGCTGAATTCAGCCTAGGTACTCCACCACAAGAACCGCTTTGGCAATGGTTTTTCCGTTGTTGGTCATGGAGTGCGGCACGTCTGCCGGGTACCGGGCGGTGTCGCCCGATTTGACTTGTTGGCTGCTGTCGGCGGCCTGCACCAGTAAGGTCCCATGTTGCACCGAGAGGTGTTCTTTGGAGCCCGCCTCATGCGGGTCGGAGGCCAATACGCCCCCGGGTTCAATGGTCAACTCGTACCACTCGACTTTCCCCGTCAGTGAGATGGGGCCCAGAATGCGCAACTCGCACCGTCCATCGTTGCTCTTGGTGACGGGAATCGCATGCGCAGCAACAAGTACCACGCTTGCCGGGGCCTTCTCGGTCCCCGCAGCGCCTAACAAGTCGGTCAGGCTAATGCCCAGTGCACTGGCCAAGCGCCAAAGAACGCCCACGGTGGGATTGGCCTGATTGCGCTCCACGTCGGACAGCATAGACTTCGATACACCGGCGCGCTTGGACAGGTCGTCCAGCGACAATTTTTGCGCTTTACGGATTGCTTGTAGCTTGGAGCCCACTGCGGGGGGGCCGTCAGCCGCAATTTTTTGAATGGGGGTTTGCATTGTTTTAATAATTCGATATACTGAAATTATGTTCGATATATCGAATATTTCCGTTGAATCAATCTTACTATGAAACCCCAGCAAGTTCATCCCGAACCTTTTGCGAGTCAAAAATGAGTACAAAAAATCCTGATTGCCCAGGCTACTTCCTCCAATTTGCGAGCGACAACACCTCAGGGGTCTGTCCGGAGGCGCTGGCGGCGTTCAACGCGGCCAATAGCGGCTTTGCCGCGTCCTACGGCAATGACGATGCCACCCACCAAGCCTGCGACCGCCTGCGTGAGGTGTTTGAGGCCGATGCGGAAATCTTCTTCGTCTTCAACGGAACCGCCGCGAACTCGATCGCTTTGGCATCGCTGTGCCAGTCCTACCAAGCGGTGATTTGCAGCGACACGGCGCACGTCGAAACCGACGAGTGCGGCGCCCCCGAATTTTTCTCGAATGGCTCCAAGCTTTTGTCTGCGCCGCATCGCCACGGCAAGCTCACTTCTTCCGGGGTACTGGAGGTCATTACCCGGCGCACCGACGTGCACTACCCACGCCCCAAGGTGGTCACGCTCACGCAGTCCACCGAAATGGGCACGCTCTACCAAAAGGGCGAAATCAGCGGCATATCCCGCATTGCCCAGGAACATGGGCTCAAAGTTCATATGGATGGCGCGCGTTTTGCCAATGCGGTCGCTGCGCTCAATGTGGCGCCCGCCGACATCACCTGGCGCGCGGGGGTCGATGTGCTGTGCTTCGGGGGTACCAAGATGGGCTTGCCCATTGGGGAGGCCATTGTGTTTTTCGACCGAAAGCTCGGTGAAGAGTTTTCTTACCGCTGCAAGCAGGCCGGTCAACTGGCCTCGAAGATGCGCTATTTGTCCGCCCCTTGGCTGGCAATGGTCAACGACAACACCTGGCTGCGCCATGCCGGCCATGCCAATGCGATGGCGCGGCGCTTGTCGGAAAAAGTGGCCGGTATCGCGGGTGCGGAACTGCTGTTGCCCACCGAAGCGAATGGCGTGTTCGTCAACTTGCCAGAACCCGCCATCGCCAATCTGAAGGCGACCGGCTGGGTTTTCTACACCTTCATCGGGGGCGGTGCGCGGTTCATGTGCTCCTGGGCCACCACGCAAGAGGCGATTGACCACTTGGCGTCGGACATCGAGCGCGCACTCGCGGGGTAGTGCGCGGACCAGGGCCTCGCCTCCGTTCAGGGTTTGGAAGCAAATAATAGCCACAACCCGCATGGAATGTGCGCAAGCAGCTCCTAATTTCATAGCTTTACTTGGGCGGGCGAGGCAGGGCAGACCAGGCCAGTTCGATGGCCTGGGCGACCACCACACGTCAAAGCCCTTGGTGCTCCAAGCGTTTTGTAAATGCCTCGAATTCGGCACGTTTGCCCGCGGGGCGCATCAGGATAGGCCGTCGAAATGGCGCTGGATGCTTGCCATGCAGGCGGTACCATGGTCGCCGATGAAGGAGTTTGCAATGGTTAACAAGCTGATTTCAATGGGGTGCCGCCCAGTGCTGGCGCTGGGGTTGGGTGTGCTGGTGGTAACTTCGCTGTGGGCCCAAACGGGGCGCGGATCGCGCATGGTCGACCCGGTAGCGTTTTATTTTCCCGGTTATGACCACAATGGCGACGGCACGCTGGACCGCCATGAGTGGGTGGGTAGAGGCAATTTCGAGGTGCTCGATACCAATCACGATGGCGTCATCGATCGGCAGGAGTTTGCTGCGCTTTACACCACTTTGGGGCGCGGCTGGAAGCCTGAGTGGCCTGCACCGTCTGCAACACCGGTGGTAACCGACCCCACGATGGAGGCGGACCTCATGGACGCCAATGCCGTTGAGAAGGCCTCTTTTTGCATTGTTTCCCGCAAAGGAAAATGCCCCGAGGGGGACACCATGGCACGCGAACATGGGCTGATGCCTACAGGGTTGACACCTGTGTTTCCCTTAAACGTCGCATGCCTGGGTGTCGATGAGACCTTTGCCTTGCCCTACGAAGACAAGACCGGCAAGGGTAACCATGGAGGTATCGACATTCCAACGGAGTTTGGAACGCCTATCCTGGCCGCGGCCGATGGAACGGTGGTGCTCAAGGTGGAAAACCAGCAGCAAATGCGGGGTATGGCGGTCACCTTGCGGCACAGCCCTGAGGACACTGGCTTGCCTTTTTGGACCTACACCGAATACGCCCATCTACAGTCACTGCCGCCCCAGCTGGTGGGGCAGCGCGTGCGCATGGGGGAGATCATCGGGCTGACCGGCAACACCGGCGTGCGGCCCTCGCAGCAGAGCGAAAAGAGCTTTCGCAGGCCGGGTATTCACTATGCGGTCTATTACGCCCAGTCCCGCCGATTCGCGGTGCGTGATGATTATGTGATTCCGCACAGACCGCGCTGGATGGATCCGATGGCGCTTTATCGAGGCAAGGAACCCTATGCATCGCAAGCACTGGCCCTCCTGCCCGACGATGAAAAGCGCGTCACGGTACCCGTCATGCTGCTGGATGGTCGCACCGTGCCTGCCTCCACCCGTCTGATCTGGCCTTACGCTTGCCGCACCGCAGTGGCGCAGTAAATGGGTTTGCCCATGGGGGATGTCATTGTGCTTTTGACCGAAAACGGGCCTCGAAGGTGCGCTGGCACTACCCTGCTGGCGTCGGAATCGTTTCATGGGGCCGACAAGGTCACGTTTTTGACGCTGGAGAGGTACTTCTCTAGTGGGTAGGCCGAGTCGGCTGGAAGCACGTAGTACAGGCTGACTGCAATAGGAAATATGGCCGGTAGCGGTGTGGACTGGACAACGGCATTGCGTTGCAGGGTCCAGCGCAGGTTTTCGGGGTGGTCGGATTCCAGGTCTTGGGTGAGTAAAACCCGGTTGTCGCGGGAGTTCTTGATCTCTATCTGGTACTTGCCCGCCAGGCTGCCCGCCGTTTGCAGTGCAAGCACCCAGTCGCCGTCAGGGGTGCTCTGGGCTTGCAGGCTTTGGATCTTGAAGGCGCCTTGCACCGCAGCTGCGTGCTGCGCGGCCAGTTTTTCCTGCGCTTGGCCAGACGCCAAGGCGGCGGTCACCGTGCGCTCGCAACTCGCGGGCGAGACCCCGGTGCCATCGCCAAAGAGTGTTTTGCGTTCTTTGACCAAGGCGCACACCGTGAGGTTGCGGGTGCGCCGGGCCAGTTCCATATAACAGCGCGACTTGTAAAAATAGGTTTTACCCCCCAAGGGCAAGCCTGCCCATGCGCCATCGGTGAGTCCACTCACGTACGACGCTGGAGACATGCGTTGGCATACAGCCTCCAGCCCATCGGCGGAGTAGCTGTCCAAGTGGTTGGCCATTTCCGCATCGCTTTGGGCGTGTGTTTGTGGTGCCACGCAGGCCAGCAATGCGCAAGATATTGCAAGGAAAGAGTGTCCGAAGGTCATGGGTTCAACATCCTTGTGCTGCGGGATAGAACAAATTGACGGTTGCAGCGATTGTGCCCGTTGCTGAATTTCAGGCGTGTTGCCACGGTGGGCAGACAGGTTGCACCAGTGCTTGGCGTTTTATATGCCAATAATAGCCACAACCCGCATAGAGTGTGCGCAAGCAGCTCCTCATTCAATAGCAAAATTGGCATTGCTTTGGAATCTGATTTCTCTGAAATGACGATCCAAATCACACGAACTTCGTGTAGCACGAAATTCGTGTACTATTAACACCATGAAAAACGTCACCATCACCGTGGAAGACGCCACCCTGGAGTGGGTGCGCATCGAGGCGGCCAAGCGCAACACCAGCGTGTCGCGGCTGGTGGGGGAGATGCTGACCGACAAGATGCAGCATGACGACGCCTACGCCCGCGCCCAGCGCGAGTGGGTGGCCGATACCTCCAGCTTCAGCTCCGCTGGCCAGCCTTATCCCCAACGCCAGGTCGCCGATGTCTGACGCCCCGATTGTTTTTGTCGACACCAACGTCTTGCTGTGCGCCGACGATGCGCACGACCTGCCCAAGCAGGCGCGCGCCCGCGACTGGTTGCAGGCCCTGTGGCAGCGCCGCGCGGGCCGGGTCAGCACGCAGGTTTTGAGTGATTACTACGTCACCGCCACCCGCACCTTCGGCATGCCGCTGGGCGATGCACGGGCCAAAGTGCGGCGTTTTCAGCTCTGGCAGCCCTGGCAGATCGACCACCAGACCGTGGAAACCGCCTGGGGCGTGGAAGCCCGCTTTGGCCTGAACTACTGGGACGCGCTCATCGTTGCCGCCGCCGCCCAGTCCGGCGCCACCCACGTGCTGACGGTGGATTTGCAAGCCATGCCCCACGGGCAGCAAATCGATGGCGTGACCCTGCTCAATCCTTTTCTGGCGACGCCGGCCGAGCTGGCGCTTGCCGATTAAGCCCCGCCAGCCCTTTGCACTTCGCCCCTTGCCCGCTCCCAGCTCCCCAACATCCATCCCCAGACCGCGAAAGTAAGCGAATGCCCCAAGCCACCACTTCCACCGCTCTCCATGTTCCTGGTGCTCCCAGTGCCCCAAGCGCAGTGACTGCGCTCATCCAGCGCCGCATCCGCCAGGACGTGCAGTCCATGCACGCCTACGCGATCCAGGACTCGGCCGGTATGGTCAAGCTCGACGCCATGGAGAATCCGCATCGCTTGCCGGTGGAGTTGCAAGAGGCCCTGGGCAAACGCCTGGGCGCGCTGGCGCTCAACCGCTACCCCGAGGGCCGCATCAATGACCTGCGCCACGCCCTGGCCGACTACGCGCACATGCCCGAAGGCTGCGACATCATGCTGGGCAACGGCTCCGACG
>CAJASG010000468.1 GCA_903944555.1 uncultured beta proteobacterium | reverse complement strand
GGCCTGCCGGGACCAGACCCGCAGGGCATCTACCGACGCATTGGACAGTACGCGTGCGCGTGCCGCAACCATGGACTGGTCCACCTCGGGCGCGTTGGTGGCCGCGCCTTGCTGTGGTGCACCGCCGTTGCGTGGGATGCGGTCTTGCATATCCGCCATGCGCTCGGTGGAGAGCGGGTGGCTGCGCAGGTAGGGAAACCCACCGCTGTCGTTCAGGCGGTTGGCCTGTTGCAGCTTCTCAAACATGGTGACAAAGCCCTGCGGCGCAAAACCCGCCTGGCTCATGACGCCAAAGCCAACCCGGTCTGCCTCCCGCTCCATATCCCGTGAAAAATTCAGTTGCCCCTGCGCCGCCGCCGCCTGCCCGCCGATAATCATTGCATTGGCTGCGCCCGGGCTCTTGCTAGCCGCCAGTGCCCCCAGGATCATGGCCCCCATCAACCAGGGCGCCATCCCGCTTTGCCGGGAAATCATGCGCGAAATGTGCCGCTGTGTTACGTGGCTGAGCTCGTGCGCCATCACCGATGCCAACTCGTCACGACTGGTCACCACGCCCACCAGCCCCAGGTGCAAGCCCATGTACGCACCGGGCAGGGCGAAGGCATTGACCGTGCGGTCGCGCCCCAGCAAGATCTCCCACGCGAAGGCCTCGTCCAACTCCGCCGGCAACTCGCCACGCAAGCGCGCTGCCGCCAGCAAGGGTTTCCAGATGGCCTGCACGTATTCCATGATGACGGGGTCATCCACGTAGTCCGGGTCGCGGTACAGCTCGCGGGCAATCCGGTCGCCCAGGCGCCGCTCGGCACCAGGCGTCATGTCGCCGCCATCGCCCAGGTTCGGCAGGGCGGTGCTTGTGCCGCGCCCCGCACCCTGACCCTTGTCAGCCTGCGCAAAGGCACCGCCACCGGCGTAAAGCACTATACAAATAATAGCTGCCTGCGCAATAGCTGTGGGGGCCAGTGGCCAATTTGGTCTAAAAAAAGAGGTCAAAATGAATTGAGTGGAATGGAGGCTACTAGCGGTCCATGGACAGGGCTGGGGCGTCGGTGTGGTCGTATGATGCTTGGGCCATGTGTATGTTCTGTAAATCTGGCGTTTACCCGCAATATTTCAACTGTACCGAATTTTCCTATGAGTTCTCTCACCCATTTTGACGCACAGGGCCAAGCCCATATGGTGGATGTAGCCGCCAAAGCGAGTACCCACCGCAAAGGCGTTGCCCGTGGCCGTATTGAAATGCGGCCCACCACACTGGCGATCATCGAGGCGGGCACCGCCAAAAAAGGTGACGTACTGGGCATTGCCCGCATCGCCGGCATCATGGCCGCCAAGAAAACCAGCGACCTGATTCCCTTGTGCCACCCGCTGGCGCTGACGCGGGTAGCTGTTGATTTTGAAACTGTGGCCGCTAACGGATCTGCAACGGGGGTTGGCGTTGTGGTGTGCACAGCTACAGTGGAAACCGTGGGCCCAACGGGCGTAGAGATGGAAGCACTGACGGCCGTGCAGGTGGCCCTGCTCACCATCTATGACATGTGCAAGGCGGTGGACCGCGGCATGACCATTACCGACTGCAAGTTGCTGGAGAAACACGGGGGGAAGTCGGGGAGTTTTGTGAATGCATCGTAGAGTTGGCTATTTGTTGATGGCCCGCTCCATCATTTTTTCCCGGATGCTCTCATTTCCAGAAAGGTCTAAAGCATCCCGAAGTGACGTGTGCCTGTCCTGCGAGGGGGTCCGCTCGGCTTTTTTCGGTTTGTTTGCTTCCAGCACCGTGACGTTTCCGCCATTAACGGCTGCGACCGTTGCGCCGGCAGGACAAGGCTGGTCGGTGTAAACCACTTCACGGCCGAGAATGCACTTCTTCATTTTGCCTAGTGTATTTTCCACCGTACGGCTACTTGACGTGCTCAGTGGTTGCCCGAGGATGGCCGCGCCATCCCGAACGCTTCCATTGTCAAACCGGATGTCGATTTTGGCAGAGCCATCCGAGCTGAGAAATTTCTGAATCCACTCATCGTAGCGATGACTCCACGCCACCTTTGTAATGACAACGACGGCAAGCCCGACGACTACGTAGCATGCACTTCGGACTAGGAAGGACCCCATCAACCCAACCTTTCTGTTGCGACTAGCGCGTATGAGCCTCGGGACAAGCGGCCTTGAGGCACTGACTATATCTCGCAGCAGCTCTATCACATTATCAATGCGTGCCAGTGCGTGCATAACCCACGCTTGAAGGGGAGCGGGAGCAACTCCTCAATTTAGGAGTTCCGCAATCAAGCGGCGGCTAGGGCCAGCACCCTCGTGCCTAGAGTGAAACATCAAAGAGCGGAGTGTGAACTCATAAGATAGGT
>CAJASG010000467.1 GCA_903944555.1 uncultured beta proteobacterium | reverse complement strand
CACCTGCCAATCTCAAGCGCTGGGACGATCTGGTCTATGAAACCGAACACCCACAGGGCGAGGTCAGCATTGCCATGGTCGGCAAATATGTGGACCTGTCCGACAGCTACAAATCGCTCAACGAAGCGCTGCGCCATGCCGGCATGAAGAACCATGCCAAGGTCAAAATTGGCTACATCGACTCTGAAACCATCACCGAAGACAACGTGGCGCAACTTGCCAAGTACGACGCGGTCCTGGTGCCTGGCGGCTTTGGCAAACGTGGAGTCGAAGGCAAGATCACTGCGGCACGCTTTGCCCGCGAGAGCAAGGTGCCCTATTTGGGTATTTGTCTGGGCATGCAGGTCGCCACCATCGAAT
Organism: uncultured beta proteobacterium; assembly: GCA_903944555.1. Classification (GTDB taxonomy): domain Bacteria; phylum Pseudomonadota; class Gammaproteobacteria; order Burkholderiales; family Burkholderiaceae_C; genus Allorhodoferax. Next base: position 1,860 of record CAJASG010000467.1, on the reverse strand, counting down.
TTGCGCGCCACGTCGCAGGCATGAAGGACGCCAATAGCACCGAGTTCGAGCCCGACAGCCCGCATCCAGTGATCGCGCTCATCGCCGAGTGGAAAGACACTGACGGCACGATAAAAACCCGCAATAAAAACTCCGATTTGGGCGGAACCATGCGCTTGGGTGCGCAGAGTTCTGACGTCAAGAAGAACACCTTGGCCCACTCCATTTATGGCGATGTGGTCACCGAGCGCCATCGCCACCGGTACGAGGCTAACGTCAACTACCTGGACCAGCTGCGCAAAGCCGGGCTGGTGATCTCTGCACTAACCCAGCGTGAAAAATTGACCGAGATGGTGGAACTGCCACAAACCGTACACCCATGGTATGTGGGTGTTCAGTTTCACCCAGAGTTCAAATCAACGCCATGGAATGGGCATCCGCTGTTCAATGCGTTTATCAAAGCGGCCTTGATTCACCAATCCGAAATGACCAACCAGAAAGCGGCAGACTGATGAAACTTTGCGGATTTGATGTTGGACTGGAGCACCGGATTTTTCTGATTGCTGGCCCCTGCGTAATTGAATCTGAGCAACTGCAAATGGATACGGCAGGCACGCTCAAGGAAATCACCGCCAGTTTGGGCATCCCCTTTATCTTCAACAGCAGCTTCGACAAAGCCTACCGCTCCAGCGTTAGCACCTTTCGCGGCCCCGGCATCGACAAAGGGCTGGAAATCTTGGCGAAGGTCAAACGGGAACTGCAGATTCCCGTGCTAACCGACATCCATTCGGAGGAGCAAATTATCCAGGTTGCATCCGTGGTGGATGTGCTGCAAACCCCGGCGTTTTTGTGCCGCCAGACCGACTTCATCCGTGCCGTGGCCCAGTCTGGCAAACCGGTGAACATCAAGAAGGGGCAGTTTTTGGCCCCCGGTGACATGAAAAATGTGATCGACAAGGCGCGTGCAGCGGCCCGAGACGCGGGCTTGCCAGAAGACAATTTCATGGCCTGTGAGCGCGGGGCAAGTTTTGGCTACAACAACCTGGTGAGCGACATGCGCTCACTGGCCATCATGCGTGAAACAGGCGCACCGGTGGTCTTTGATGCCACCCACTCGGTGCAATTGCCAGGCGGCCAAGGCACCAGCAGCGGTGGCCAACGTGAGATGGTGCCGGTTCTCGCGCGTGCTGCAGTGGCTGTGGGTGTCGCAGGCCTGTTCATGGAAACCCATCCAGACCCGTCCAAGGCTTTGAGCGATGGCCCCAATGCGGTACCACTCAAGCACATGAAAGCGCTGCTGGAGACGCTGGTAGCTTTGGATTACGTAACCAAAAAGACCCCCTTCTTGGAACAGGATTTCAATTGATTGAACGCACCATATCCCATGGGGTATGTCTTTAAAATCGAATTCTGCAGTTTTTAGTTTTTGACTTTTTTGAAAGAAACGCAATGAGCGCAATTGTTGATATTGTTGGCCGCGAGATTCTGGATTCCCGCGGTAACCCGACCGTCGAATGCGACGTTTTGCTGGAATCCGGCACCATGGGCCGCGCTGCCGTGCCAAGCGGGGCATCCACGGGCTCACGTGAAGCGATTGAATTGCGTGACGGCGACAAAAAACGCTACCTTGGCAAAGGCGTGCTCAAAGCGGTTGAATACATCAACACCGAAATTTCAGAAGCTGTTTTGGGCCTGGATGCATCGGAACAGGCTTTTCTGGACAAGACACTGATCGACCTGGACGGCACCGAAAACAAGTCACGCCTTGGCGCTAACGCCATGCTGGCTGTCTCGATGGCCGTCGCCCGCGCTGCGGCCGAAGAGTCCGGTCTGCCCCTGTACCGTTACTTCGGTGGTATGGCGGCCGTGCAAATGCCTGTG
>CAJASG010000466.1 GCA_903944555.1 uncultured beta proteobacterium | reverse complement strand
TGCCCGCCATGACCCACAGGCTGGCGCCGCCAATGACGGTGTTTTGCGGGGCACCCGCCACATCCTGGTAATGCGGCAGCGGGGCTAGGCCGAAGGCAAATTTGGCATTCTTCTTCACGTTACCGTAAAAGCCGCTGGAAGTGGTCATCATGGCGCACTCGCCGGAGACAAAGCTGGCCTCGGGCACGTTGCCCCGGCCTTTGTAGACAAACAGCCCCTGCTTGGCCATGTTGGCCAGGTTTTCGATGTGGCGCACATGCAGCGGGGTGTTGACCTTCATGCGGGCATCCATCCCGGCCAGGCCGTTTTGTTTGCTGGCAAATTCCACGTTGTGCCAGGCCGAGAAGCTTTCCAGCTGGGTCCAGCCTTGCCAGGCAATGGAAATCGGGCACTTGTGTCCGTTGGCCTTGAGCTTGGCGGCTGCCAGCGCCACTTCGGGCCAGGTGCCCGGGGCTTTTTCGGGGTCGAGTCCGGCGGCCTTGAACGCATCCTTGTTGTAATAGAACACGGTGGTCGAGCTGTTGAACGGGAAACTCAGCATCTGGCCGTTGGGCGCGGTGTAGTAACCAGCCACTGCGGGAACATAGGCCTTGGGGTCAAAGCTTTGCCCGGCATCTTTCATCACCTGTCCGACCGGCACGATGGCTTTCTTGCTGGCCATCATGGTTGCGGTACCCACTTCAAACACCTGCAGAATGTGTGGCGCATTGCCAGCGCGAAAGGCCGCCACCGCACCGGTCATGGACTCGTCGTAGGTGCCCTTGTAGGTTGGTACGATTTTGTAATCTTTTTGGCTGGCGTTGAATTCTTTGGCCAGATCGTTGACCCATTCACCATTGACGGCGGTCATGGAGTGCCACCACTGGATCTCGGTTTGCGCTTGGGCGGGGATGGAGAAAGCGGCGGCGGTCAGCGCCAAAATGGTCAGCGCACGGCGGTTGATATGCATGGTTACTCCTGATTTTGATGACACGGATGCTAGTAAACGCATGTGTCAAATTTGTTGCAGATTGATTAAAGCCCATCGAAATTCGGCGCCCGCTAGGGGTTTCCACTAGAAAGAGTGTGTGATTGCTGCACTGCGGTACCATCTCAGTCCTGCCAAATCAGGCCGAATCCAGGTCACTTTGGCTGTAACTGTAGAACCCGATGAACGCTCCCACTTCGCTTACCCACCTATTGCCTGCCGCAGGTCTTGCTCCGCATGAACACGCGCGCATCCGCGAAATCCCCTACAACTACACCTCGTTTTCTGACCGTGAAATCGTGATTCGCCTGCTGGGCGCGTCCGCATGGGAGTTGTTGAACCAGTTGCGTGGTGAGCGCCGTACCGGGCGATCGGCCCGCATGTTGTATGAAGTGCTGGGCGATGTGTGGGTGGTGCAGCGCAATCCTTACCTGCAAGACGACTTGCTGGACAACCCCAAACGCCGTGGTCTATTGGTCGACGCATTGAACCACCGCTTGAGTGAGGTCGAAAAGCGCCGCACCCCCGACAGTGATGCAGAGCGCGATGCTATGGTGGGCACCTTGCTGGTGGCCGCTCGCGCTGCGGTGCAGGCGTTTGATGCCGCCTTTGTCGAAGTGGGCGCCCTACGCCGCAAGACCCAGCGCGCCTTGGGCAAGTTGACCGCCAAGGACAACATCAAGTTCGACGGCTTGTCACGCGTGTCGCATGTGACCGATGCCACCGACTGGCGCGTGGAGTACCCGTTTGTCGTGCTTACCCCCGATTCCGAAGAAGAAATGGCGGGCCTGGTGAAGGGTTGTATTGACCTGGGGCTGACCATCATTCCCCGGGGCGGCGGCACGGGGTACACCGGTGGTGCGGTGCCATTGACATGGAACAGTGCCGTCATCAACACCGAAAAACTGGAAGCCATGACCGAGGTGGAGATGAAAGTCTTGCCGGGCATGGACCGGGAAGTGGCCACCGTCTGGACCGAAGCCGGTGTCGTGACCCAGCGCGTAGCCGACGCTGCAGAGCGTGGTGGCTATGTGTTTGCGGTAGACCCGACCTCGGCCGAAGCCTCGTGCATTGGTGGCAACATTGCCATGAATGCCGGTGGCAAAAAAGCCGTGCTGTGGGGCACGGCACTGGACAATCTGGCCTCCTGGCGCATGGTGACGCCGCAAGCCGAGTGGCTGGAGGTGACCCGCGTAGGTCATAACATGGGCAAGATCCATGACGCCGACATGGCGAGTTTCGATCTGCAGTATTTCAAGGCCGACGGCAAAACCAAGTTGCGTGCTGAGCGCCTGGATATTCCAGGCAAGTCTTTCCGCAAAGAAGGCTTGGGCAAGGACGTGACCGACAAGTTCCTGAGCGGGCTGCCCGGCATTCAGAAAGAGGGCTGTGACGGCCTGATCACCAGCGCGCGCTGGGTGGTGCACAAGATGCCCGCCAACACCCGCACGGTGTGCCTGGAGTTTTTTGGCAATGCCAAGGATGCGGTGCCCAGCATTGTGGAAATCATCGATTTCATGTTCGCCGAGCAAAAGCGCTCGGGCGTGTTGCTGGCCGGTTTGGAGCATCTGGATGACCGCTACCTGAAGGCCGTGGGCTACGCGACCAAATCCAAGCGCGGTGGTTTGCCCAAGATGGCCTTGTTTGGCGACATTGCGGGTGATGACGCTGATGCCGTGGCCCGTGCCACTTCGGAAGTGGTGCGCATTGCCAATTCCCGCAATGGTGAGGGTTTTGTGGCTGTCAGCCCCGAAGCGCGCAAGAAATTCTGGCTGGACCGCAAAAAGACCGCAGCCATCTCCCGCCACACCAATGCCTTCAAGATCAATGAAGACGTCGTTATTCCACTGCGCCGCATGGCGGAGTACACCGACGGCATTGAGCGCATCAACATTGAGCTGAGCCTGCGCAACAAGCTGGCGCTGTGTGATGCCTTGACCGAGTTTTTTGGGCAAAACAACCTGCCGATTGGTAAGGCGGTGGAGGCCAACGGCATCTCGTCGGCTGAGTTGCTGGAAGACCGCGTGGGCCAAGCGCTGAGCCTGGTGGCCGAGGTGCGCCAACAGTGGCAGGGCTGGCTGGATGGTGTGGAAGGATTGTTCCCCCAGTTGCAGGACCACACCCTGCGTGCCAGCTGGAAGACGCAATTGCGTGCGCCATTGCAAGGCGTCTTTACCGGCGCGGCCTTTGAAAGTATTTTGAGCGAGTGCACCGCAATTCACCAGCGTGTGCTGAAAGGCCGTGTCTGGGTCGCATTGCACATGCACGCCGGTGACGGCAATGTGCATACCAACATCCCTGTCAACAGCGATGACTACGACATGCTGCAAGCCGCGCACGGCGCGGTCAAACGCATCATGGCGCTGGCCCGCTCGCTGGACGGCGTGATCTCGGGCGAACACGGCATTGGTATTACCAAGCTGGAGTTTTTGACCGACGCCGAACTGCAGCCGTTCACCGACTACAAGGCCAAGGTCGATCCCGAGGGGCGTTTCAACAAAGGCAAGTTGCTACGAAATAAGGAGCTGCCTGCGCAATTTGCACGGGGGCTAGAGGCCAATTCGACCCCTATTTATGCCGATCTGACCAATGCCTATACCCCCAGCTTCGGCTTGATGGGGCACGAGTCGCTGATCATGCAGCAAAGCGATATTGGCGCGATTGCCGACAGTGTGAAGGACTGCCTGCGTTGCGGCAAATGCAAACCCGTGTGTGCCACCCATGTGCCACGGGCCAATCTGCTGTACAGCCCACGCAACAAGATTTTGGCGACCTCACTGCTGGTTGAGGCATTCTTGTACGAGGAGCAAACGCGCCGCGGTATCTCCATTCGTCATTGGGAAGAGTTTGAAGATGTGGCTGACCACTGCACGGTCTGCCACAAGTGCGAATCACCCTGTCCGGTAAAGATTGATTTCGGTGACGTGACCATGAATATGCGCAATTTGTTGCGCAAAATGGGCAAAAAGAGTTTCCGACCCGGCAATGCGGCGGCGATGTTTTTCCTGAACGCGACCAACCCCCAGACCATCAAGCTGATGCGCACCGCCATGGTGGGTGTGGGGTTTAAGGCCCAGCGCTTGGCCAACGATGTGTTACGTGTTTTTGCCAAGAAGCAGACCGCCAAGCCACGCGCCACGGTGGGAATGGCGCCCATCAAAGAGCAAGTCATCCACTTCATCAACAAAAAGATGCCCGGCGGCCTGCCCAAGAAGACTGCGCGTGCCCTGCTGGATATTGAAGATGGGGACTACGTGCCGATCATCCGCAACCCCGAAACCACCACGGCGGAGACCGAAGCGGTGTTTTACTTTCCCGGTTGCGGCTCGGAGCGCCTGTTTAGCCAGGTAGGCCTGGCCACCCAGGCCATGCTGTGGCACGCTGGCGTGCAAACCGTGCTGCCCCCGGGCTACCTGTGCTGCGGCTATCCGC
>CAJASG010000465.1 GCA_903944555.1 uncultured beta proteobacterium | reverse complement strand
CCAACTCTTCGTTGGTCCCCTTCATGCGCACCACCAGCGGCACACTCAGGTTGGTGGCTTTGCAAGCCGTGATCACGCCGGTGGCGATGGTGTCGCACTTCATGATGCCGCCGAAGATGTTGACCAAAATGGCCTTGACCTTGGGGTTTTTCAACATGATCTTGAAGGCTTCCGTGACCTTCTCAGGGGTAGCACCGCCGCCCACGTCCAGGAAGTTGGCTGGCTCGGCGCCAAACAACTTGATGGTGTCCATGGTGGCCATGGCCAGACCGGCACCGTTGACCAGGCAACCAATGTCGCCGTCCAGGCTGATGTAAGCCAGGTCAAACTTGCTGGCTTCGACTTCAGCAGGATCTTCTTCGTCCAGATCGCGGTAGGCCACGATTTCGGGATGACGGAACAGCGCGTTAGCGTCAAAGTTGAACTTTGCGTCAATGGCTTTGATGCCGCCGTTGCCTTCGAGGATCAAGGGGTTGATTTCGACCAACGACGCGTCGGTGTCCATGTAAACCTTGTACAGCTTTTGGAGCACGTCCATGCACTGAGCCACGGAGCCGGCGGGCACGCCGATGCTCTCAGCGAGCATCTTTGCTTGTGCGTCGGTCAGGCCGAGGGCTGGGTCCACAAATTCGGTGATGATTTTTTCGGGTGTGGAATGAGCCACTTCCTCGATGTCCATGCCGCCTTCGGAGGAGACGATGAACGCCACGCGCTGGGTAGCGCGGTCGGTCACGGCCGACACGTAGTATTCTTTTTTGATGTCGGCGCCGTCTTCGATCAACAGGCGGCGGACTTTCTGGCCTTCTGGGCCAGTCTGGTGGGTGATGAGCTGCATGCCCAGAATTTCACCGGCGATTTTGCGGACATCGTCAATCGAGCGGGCCAGCTTAACGCCACCGCCCTTGCCACGGCCACCGGCGTGAATCTGCGCCTTGACAACCCACACGGGGCCGCCCAATTTTTGAGCGGCTTCCACCGCTTCTTGAACGGTAAATGCTGGGATGCCGCGAGGCACCGGCACACCGGCTTGGCGCAAGATTTCCTTGCCTTGGTATTCGTGAATCTTCATGAGGACTCTCTCAGGAGGGGTGGTTTTTTATCCGGCCACTGAGTTTTTCGACCCCGTGGCGGGCACTGGACAACGCAACTTCGAACTGTATCATGCTGCAACGCACCAATATCCGGACTGCGCGCTGCTCGCATAATTCATAATTATCGTGCAAGCATCTGAATTGAAACTGACGAGAAAGACCCTGACATGGCTAAAGTATTCATTGACGGCGAAGCGGGCACCACCGGACTGCAGATTCGGGAACGCCTGCAATCGATGGCCGGCATCGAGCTGGTCAGCATCGCCCCCGAATTGCGCAAGAACGCCGACGCCAAGCGCGCGCTGATGGCACAAGTCGATCTGGTGGTGCTGTGTCTGCACGACGATGCCGCCCTGGAGTCCGTGGCGATGATCGATGAGACAGCCCGAACCACCGGTAAAACAGGCCCAAAAATCATTGATGCTTCCACGGCCCACCGCACCATGGCGGGATGGGTCTACGGCTTCCCCGAGCTGTGCACCACCCAGCGAGCGGCGGTGGCGCAGGCCCACCGTGTGGCCAACCCCGGCTGCTACGCCACCGGCGCCATCGCACTGGTGCGCCCGCTGGTCGATGCTGGGCTGCTGCCCGCGGATTTTCCCGTCTGCCTGCCCTCCATCAGTGGGTACTCGGGCGGTGGACGCCCCATGATCGAAGCCTATGAGCAGGGCAAGGCGCCACCCATGGAGCTGTACGGGCTCGGTTTGAAGCACAAACACATTCCCGAAATCATGCGCTACACCGGACTCACCCGCCGCCCGCTGTTCATCCCCTCGGTGGGAAACTTCATTCAGGGCATGCTGGTCCAACTGCCGCTGCACTTGGACACCCTGCCCGGCAAGCCCCGCGCGCAGGACCTGCACGACGCACTGCAACGCCACTACCAAGGCAGCGAATGGGTCACCGTGGAACCCGCCACCGCCGACCAAAAGCTGGACGCGGTCGCGCTGGCGGATACCAACAAGATGGAACTCCGGGTGTTTGCGAACGACGCCCAGCAAGACGGGTTTGCCCACGCGGTGCTGGTCGCCCGCCTGGACAACCTGGGCAAGGGCGCCAGCGGTGCAGCGGTGCAAAACCTGAAACTGATGCTGGGTCTTTGAGATTGCTTTTTTGCTATTTATTTGATAGCTGCTTGCGCATTATCCACGTTGCCTAGAGGCTTAAAACACCCATATTTACCGAGCATTGATGGATGAAAGTTTTTGGGATCGCCGGGCACTCCGGCATGGGGAAAACGACGCTGCTTGAACGGCTGATTCCCGCGCTGTCGGCACGCGGTTTGGTGGTGTCGCTGATCAAGCACAGCCACAAGAATATTGACATTGACCGTCCCGGCAAGGACTCCTACCGGTTGCGGGAGTCCGGCTGCAAGGAGGTACTCCTGTTGGGCAATGACCGCTGGGCATTGATGCATGAGTTGCGCTCGGCACCGGAGCCGTCGCTGGACTACTTAATGGACCGGATGGCGCATTGTGACCTGGTGCTCATTGAAGGGTTCAAAAACGGCAGCTTTCCCAAACTGGAGGTCTGGCGCCAAGCCGTGGGCAAGCCACCGTTGTCACCGGAGTGGCCGGGCATTGTGGCCATCGCCAGCGACACCCCGGCGCTGTCGATGGGGGTCCCGGTGCTGGACCTGGAAAACCTGGACGCTCTGGTCGAATGCGTGCTGCAGCATGCGGTGCCGCACCCGACCTTCAGTCCTCAAACGCCCCGCTAAGCACCTTGCGAATGGCGTCACCGCCAAAACCACGGGTGGCCAAGAACCGCATGTGTTTGGCTCGCTCGGCGGCATCCGCAGCGGGGGCGCCAAACTTTTTACGCCAGACTTCGCGCGCCCGCTCCACCTCGCTGGCACGCAACTGCTCCACCGCCTGCGCCACCGCTTCGGGCTCCAGCCCTTTGGCCTGCAACTCCTGGCGGATGCGACTGGCACCGAGTTTTGCGGCGCGGCGGTGAATCACCGACTCCAGCACCCGCTGCTCACTGATGAAGTCCTTGGCCTGCAGTTCGTCCAGCACGGTGGCCAACGCCCCCGGCGCCTCCTCGAAGGACTGCAAGCGCCGCTCCAGCTCAGCGCGCGAATACTCGCGCCCACTGAGCAGGCGTAGTGCCCGCCCCTTGAGTGACAGTGTTTGTGTTGCCATCATGCACCGCGCTGCGGCAGACCCACTATTGCTACAAATTTCATAGCTTCTTGCGCACTATCTACGGGCTTATTCGGCCTTTTCTGCTTTATCTGCCTTATCAGCCTTTTTTGCTGCCGCTTTACCTTTGGCGACCGGCTCGACCGCCACCAGGGGGATGCCAAGCGATTCGCGAACCTTGTTTTCGATCTCGATCGACAGCTCCGGGTTCTCGCGCAGGAATTCGCGGGAGTTGTCGCGGCCCTGTCCGATTTTTTCACCCTTGTAGGCATACCAGGCGCCGGATTTTTCGATGATGTGGGCGTTCACCCCCATGTCGATGATTTCACCGTGGCGGCTGATGCCTTCGCCAAACAGGATGTCGAACTCCGCCGTCTTGAACGGAGGCGCCACCTTGTTCTTCACCACTTTGACCTTGGTCTCATTGCCGATCGCTTCGTCACCCTTCTTGATGGTGCCGGTGCGGCGAATGTCCAGCCGCACCGAGGCGTAGAACTTCAGCGCATTGCCGCCGGTGGTGGTTTCGGGCGAACCGAACATCACGCCGATTTTCATGCGGATCTGGTTGATGAAGATGACCATGCAGTTGGTCTTCTTGATGTGGGCGGTGAGCTT
>CAJASG010000464.1 GCA_903944555.1 uncultured beta proteobacterium | reverse complement strand
CACGCTCCCATTCCAGCAGGTAACGCCCTGCAGGCGTCTGGAACCAATCTTGCAAAACTATAATTTGGTCGCTCATGAAGTTAATACCGCTGCCCGCTCTCAATGACAACTACATCTGGATGCTGCACGATGGGCAGAATGCTCTGGTGGTGGACCCCGGTGACGCACAGCCCGTATTGGAGGCCCTGCAACACGAGGGTGTGCAACTGAAAGGCATTTTAGTCACCCACCACCACCCGGACCACACCGCAGGGGTTAATTTATTGCGCCAAATAACGGGCGCGCAGGTGTTCGGCCCCGCCCGTGAAACGATGCCAGAGCCACTGCAGCGCCTGCACGGGGGCGACAAGGTGGACCTACTTGGGTTGGAATTTCAGGTGATGGACGTGCCGGGACACACCGCCGGCCATATTGCCTACTTTTGCGATAGCGTAGCCGGTGCCGACGCGTCTCCCCTGCTGTTTTGCGGCGACACCCTGTTCAGTGGCGGATGCGGGCGACTTTTTGAAGGAACACCGGCACAAATGTTGGCATCGCTCACCCAATTGTCCGCATTGCCAGACAACACGCAGGTGTGCTGCACCCATGAATACACCCAGAGCAACCTTAAATTCGCGTTAGAAGTTGAACCTGATAACCTGCAGCTCGTCGACTACCAGCGCCATTGCCAGACTTTGCGTGCGCAGGGCCTGCCCACACTGCCGTCCACCATTGGGCAGGAACGCCAAATCAACCCTTTTTTACGCAGCACCCAACCCACCATCATGGCATCCGCCCGCAGATTTAATGCGACCAGCGTGGACCAGAACGGCGTGTTCGCTTGCCTGCGGCTATGGAAGAACCAATACACGTGAATATCCTCAAACTAACTTTACTGGCACTGCCCTTGTGGCTGGCGGGCTGTGCGATGACTCCCACTGCGGGAACATCGGTCACCGCCCCCCGCAGTTCCACCAGCGCAGGTGCCAGCCCCTACCCGGTGGTAACCGGGGAAAGCATTTCCTTGTCTGCCAGCCGGGAAATGCAGCGCCCACCGCGCCCTTTCATCAACGACCCCTTCGGCACTTCGGCGCTGGAGCAAGCCCCCTTGACGCCCATCAGCATCCAGGTGACAGTGCCGCGCACCGTCGTGGCACTGTCACCCCCGGCCGACCTGTGGGAGCGTATTCGTCGTGGCTATGCCATGCCGGACCTGGAGAACAGCCTGGTACACGACCGCGAACAATGGTATGCGGCCAAACCCGACTACATCTTCCGCATGACCGAGCGCTCCAAGAAGTACCTGTTTCACATCGTTGAAGAACTGGAGCTGCGCAACATGCCCACAGAGCTGGCACTGCTGCCCTTCATCGAAAGCGCCTTCAATCCCCAGGCGGTGTCCAGCGCCAAGGCCGCAGGCATGTGGCAATTCATGCCCGCCACCGGGAAATATTTCGAGTTGAAGCAAAACGCCTTTCGCGATGACCGCCGTGACGTGCTGGCATCGACCCGCGCTGCGCTGGACTATATGAAAAAGCTCCACGGCATGTTTGGCGACTGGCACCTTGCGCTGGCGGCCTACAACTGGGGAGAAGGCAGCGTGGGCCGGGCGATCACAAAAAACCAGCGTGCGGGTTTGCCCACCGGCTATGCGGACTTGAATATGCCCATGGAAACCCGGTTTTACGTGCCCAAATTGCAGGCCATGAAAAACATCGTGGCGGCCCCCGTGGCCTTCAACTCCAAGCTGCCACTGATCGAAAATCACCCCTACTTTCAGTCGGTAACCATACGGCGCGATATCGACCTCACGCTGGCAGCGAAGCTGGCAGAGGTCCCCTTGGACGACTTCAAGGCGCTGAACCCATCTATTAACCGCCCCGTCATCATGGCGGCCGGAACGCCGCAAATTTTGCTGCCCTGGGACAATGCCGAAATTTTTCAAAGCAATTTGGAAGGCTACGGTGGCGGACGCCTGGCGAGCTGGACCGTCTGGGTCGCCCCCACAACCATGCGTCCGGCAGACGCAGCCAAACGCGTGGGCATGCAGGAAGCCGACTTGCGCAGCGTCAACAACATCCCCCCCCGGATGGTGATTCGCGCAGGCTCGTCCTTGCTGGTGCCCCGCTCTGCACGCATGCAGCAAGATGTCACTGAAAAAGTGGCCGACAACGGGCAGATGTCATTCACCCCGGAGATTGTGCTCAAGCGCACCTTGGTGCGGGCCGGCAAAGGTGAGAATGTGGCCAGTATTGCCCGCAAGTACAAGACCAGCGCCGCCAATGTGGCCCAGTGGAACAAGGTGGGCCCGCAGGCCAGCTTCAAACCGGGTCAGCAAGTGGTAGTGTTTTTACCCGCGTCGGCACGCACCAAGGTCAGCAGCACTGCGGCAAAGCCCACCTCAAAAACAGCAGCGAAAACCAAAACCGCGCCGACAAAAAGCGCCAAAGCACAACCAGTCAAGGTGGCGAAGCGCTGACCTCAGCGGTAGCCAGCGAACAAGATGGCGATATTGATGGCAAACGCCAGCGCCCAGAGGATGCTGCGGATATTGGCCATACCGGCCACGTACATCATGATGTACGCCATGCGCAGCACGACATAAAAGAACGCAAGAATATCCAAACGCCCCTGATGGGCGCCCAACTGGTGGGCAATGATCACCGCGCCAATAAAAAAGGGCAGCGCCTCAAAGCTGTTGGCCTGCGCGGCGTTGGCGCGGGCACGCCAATCGGTCTGGCGTGCCAGCCAAGCCCGTGGCTCCCAGTTGTCGTAGCCGCCGTCACGGCGTGGCTTGCCAAACATACCGGCTTTGGCAATGCCGGCACAGGCAATGGGCAACAACGCGGCGATCAGCACGCACCAGTAAGCCATGGTGAAACGGGCAATTTGCATGGGAATTTAACTTTCTAGCGGCGGTCCACCAAAGCGTGGGCAATGGTGCCCAAATCGACATATTCCAGTTCGCTGCCCACCGGCACACCGCGCGCCAGACGGGTCGGCTTCACGCCACGGGCCTTCAGGCCTTCGCTGATGACATGGGCGGTGGCTTCGCCCTCGGCGGTGAAATTGGTAGCCAGAATGACCTCTTGCACCAGACCGTCGCAGGCCCGGTCAAACAATTTTTTAAGCCCCAGATCGTGCGGCCCAATGCCGTCCAGCGGGCTGAGCTTGCCCATCAGCACAAAGTACAGGCCCTTGTACGCATTGGTGCGCTCCAGGGCCGACTGGTCGGCCGGGGTTTCCACCACGCACAGCTTGGTATGGTCACGCCGGGGGTCCAGGCAGGTGGCGCACACCGGCGCCTCGGTGAAGGTGTGGCAACGCTCACAGTGGTGCACATTGCCCGCTGCGTCTTGCAGTGCCCGCGCCAGTGTTTGCGCCCCGGCACGGTCGTGCTGCAGCAGGTGAAATGCCATGCGCTGGGCCGACTTGATCCCCACGCCAGGCAAGCGTTTGAGCGCCTGGATCAAAGCGTCCAGGGAGTTGGCGTCCGACATACGGGCGGGGGTCGGTGCTTAGAAGGGGAACTTCATGCCACCGGGCAGGCTAGGCATACCGGCCGTGATCTTGCCCATTTTTTCGCCCGAGGTGTCCTCGGCCTTGCGCACGGCGGCGTTGAAGGCAGCGGCCACCAAGTCTTCCAGCATGTCTTTGTCTTCGGCCAGCAGGCTGGGGTCGATGGTGACCCGTTTGACATCGTGCTTGCAGGTCATGGTGACCTTGACCAGACCGGCACCGGATTCACCGGTGACTTCGATGTTGCCCAGCTCGTCCTGGGCTTTTTTCATGTTGTCCTGCATCGCCTGGGCTTGCTTCATCAGGCCGGCAAGTTGTCCTTTGTTGAACATGGGAAATCCTTCTTAAATGGAGAAAAAATACAAACGTCCGCCCATTCACAAGGGCTTGATCGAACCGGGCACGATTTTTCGCGCCAAAGTCCCGCATCAGGGACTGCACAAACGGGTCTTCAAAAATAATTTGCTCGGCGGCCAGCTGCTTTTCCGCCGCATGCGCCTGGTTGCGCCGACTTGGGCTGTCACTGACCCGACCCACTTCCACCACCAGTTTGACGCCAAACCCGGCGGCCTGCAGGGCACTGGTTAGGCGTTCACGCGTGGCGGGTTGGTTGAGCGACTCACGCTCCACCCGCAAAATCCATTGGTCGGTGTCGCGCGCCACCAGTTGCGCCTGCAGCGCCAGCTCCCGCACCATGGCGGTAATGGCATCCGCCGCAATGAGCTGCTGCACCGTGGCATGCCAAAAGTCGCCCTCTTCGGTGCGCACCAGCACCGGCGTGGCCCGGGCAGCGCTGGCATCGGCCCGCGACTCGGCCTGCACACGGACTGGAACTGCTACAACTTTAGGAGCTGCTTGCGCAGATTCCACGGGGGCTGGAGGCCTATTTGACCCATAAACCGGAACCGGTTCCTGGTGGGTGGAGCTGGTGTGCACCGACAGCACCTGGCCGGGGGGAATCGCGGGCACGACAGGGGCCACGACCTTGGCAGGCTCATCTTCCCACGGCTGCACTGCAGCGGGCTTGACCGGCATGGCGGGGCGCACGCTGGGGGCGGCCACCACCGCCACAGGGGCGACCGGGGGACTAATTAGAGTTTTTTTTTCAGCCGGTGGCAATTTGCCTGCGTCTGACACAGTCCGGCTAATCGAATCCTTGGGCTTGAAAGCCAACAGGCGCAGCAGCACCATGGTCAGCGCCGCGTACTCATCGGGTGCCAGCCCCAAATCGCCGCGGCCGTGCAGACAAATGCTGTAGAGCAACTGGGTCTCGTCCACCGGCATGAGCGCAGCCAGGCGTGCGGTATCGGCGGCCTCGGGGTCGCTGTCGTCGTCCGTGGCTCCGGCGCTAACCTGGGTGTTCCCCAAGGTCTGCAGCACCGCCATGCGTTGCAGCACGGTGGACATTTCTTCCAGGGTGGATGCGGCGCTCAGACCATTTAGGCGCAAGGTCTCGGAGGTTTCAACCACGGTTTTGCCATCGCCCACCGCCAAGGCTTCGATCAGGCGGAACACGTAGGAGCGGTCCACGCTGCCCAACATCTGGCGCACGGTCGACTCTTGCAACTGGCCAGCGCCAAAAGCAATCGCCTGGTCGGTCAGGCTCAGTGCGTCGCGCATGGAGCCGCGTGCGGCGCGGGCCAGCAGGCGCAGGGCTTGCACCTCGGAGCTGACCTTCTCCACATCGAGCACCTTGGTCAAATGCTCGCGGATGGTCTCGGGCGCCATCGGGCGCAGGTTGAACTGCAAGCAGCGCGACAGCACGGTGACCGGCACTTTTTGCGGGTCGGTGGTGGCCAGCACAAACTTCAAATACTCGGGCGGCTCTTCCAGCGTCTTCAACATGGCGTTGAACGCCGTGTTGGTGAGCATGTGCACCTCGTCAATCATGAAGACCTTGAAGCGCCCCTGCACCGGCTTGTAGACCGCCTGCTCCAGCAGAGCCTGCACCTCGTCGACACCCCGGTTAGAGGCGGCGTCCAGCTCGGTGTAATCCACAAACCGGCCGCTATCAATGTCGGTACACGCCTGGCACACGCCGCACGGCGCAGCAGTGATGCCACCGGTGCCGTCCACGCCCTGGCAGTTGAGCGATTTGGCCAAAATACGCGACACAGTGGTCTTGCCAACCCCCCGGGTACCCGTAAACAGGTAGGCGTGGTGTAGCCGTTGGGTGGTTAACGCATTGGTCAGGGCCTGCACCACATGGTCCTGCCCCACCATTTCAGTGAAATTGCGGGGGCGGTACTTGCGGGCGAGCACGAGATAAGACATGCTGGGATTCTACGGTGCTGCTGCGGCCAATTTTTCTACCGCGCAGGGCTTTAAGTTCACGCTGACGCCCTTACAATAGATAGTGACGGGCCTTCCCGCATGGTGAAGCGGCCAACCGGGT
>CAJASG010000463.1 GCA_903944555.1 uncultured beta proteobacterium | reverse complement strand
GGCTTTTAGCTTGGCGGTGTGCGGGTCGTGGCAATCGCTGCAGGTCACGCCTTTTTGCGCCATCTTGCTTTGCAGGAAGGAGGCGTAGTTGAAGACCTCGGCGCGCATCTGGCCGTCGCGCCAATACAGATCCGGCACCAGCAGCGAGGGGGCATGGGTGTCCTGCAAGGGCTTGCCATGCGCATAGTCGTCGCCAAACTGGCTGCGGTGGGCGTGGCAGCGGGCACACATCTCGGGCTCTTTGCGTGCAGCCGTGCCACCCGCCGCCGGGGCCGCCGGGGTCAATTGCGGGCTGCGCACCGCGTTGCCACTCTGGGGGTCGATGGTCCAGTGCACACCCTGGCGGTCATCCAGCTTCAGCGCCAGCCCCTTGCTGCCATCCTTGCCCGCACCGGCCGGGGCTGCCGCCCATGCCACATGACCAGAGCCCGGCCCGTGGCACGCCTCACAGGCCACCCGCATTTCCGACCAGGTGCTGGCGAAGGTGCGCGTCTCGGGGTTGAAGTTCTTTTTGAATTGGGTCACATGGCACTCGGCGCACATGAAGTTGAAGTTTTGCTGGCGTCCGGTCCAGTGCAGCTCGTCCCCGGCCTTGATGTGCTCGCCCGCTTGCAGCTGAAACCAGTGCTGCCCGCCCTGCGCCCGGGGCCGTGCGTCCCAGGCAATGCCCAGCGCCTGCATGCCGCCATTGGCCACCGGAATCAGGTACTGCTGCAGCGGCGTGACGCCCAGCGTGTGGGTGACTTCAAATTCGCCCAGTTTGCCGTCATGCCCATCGGTGCGCACATAGAAACGGCCATCCTGCTGGCGGAAAGTCGAGGTGACACCGGCATGGGTGAAGCGCTCACCAGCAAACGGGGCCAGTACGGTCGCAGGCGTGGCGCGTTGCATCGCCAGCGCATGGTGGGAGCCCTGCCAAGCCTGGTTCTGCGCGCCATGGCACTGGGTGCACGCGGCCGTGCCGACAAACTGCAGCGGGACCGACGGGACGGTGACGGCGGGAGCTAACCACCACGCCAGCAGCCCCCCGGCGAGCAATGTCGTCAGTAGTAGCGCCAGAAGCACGCGACGCGACAACATCATGTACGGAGCATTCAGGCGCTGCCTGCGCCCTGCACCACCACTTTGTCCCGCGCAATGATGGCGCGAAAGGCGTCGCTGGTAGTCGCCCAGTCCACAATATCGACCCGAATCGGCAGGTCGGAAGCCTCAAATGCGGTGTTGATGTCCGCCAATGCGGCCAGTGACAGGGGCTGCGCGCTGATGAGCGCCAAATCAAGGTCGGAGTACGGCTTGGCGGTGCGCCGGGCGCGCGAGCCAAAAGCCCACACCTCCACGCCTGGTGCCTGCGCGCGCAGGATGCGGCACACCTCCTGCCAGTCTTGCGCGCTCAAAAGAATGGGCGGCTCCATACCACTCAGGCTGCGGTACTGCGACTGCGCAAGGTTTCCAAAAGCGCCTGCGCTTCCAGCAAAAAATCGGGGGCCATCGCAAACACAGCCTCCGCCTTGGCGGCGTCGTAGGTGTGGCTGCTGTCCGTACGCGCCTGGCGGTAGGTTTTCCAGCGATTCCAGTCGGAGCGCAGCAGGCCGCGTTCATTACCCAGGCGAATCAGGCTTTGGAAGGTGCCCATGTCCAAGTCGGCAGGGCTGGCTTCGGTCGCTTCCAGGTAGCGCTTGAACATTTTCCAGCTCAGTTCGTAGGTAAATCCAAAACACTGAATCACCGAGTTGCGCAACTGCTCCCGCAAACCCGCGTCTGCCAGTGCGGCAGGAGAGTGCGCATAGGCCAGGCTTTTCTCCAGTTGGAGGATGGCGTTGGCAAGGGCGGAGTAGTCGAGTGTCATGGTTGCACAGAGAAGGTTCACGCGGATGCGGGCAAGTATGACACTTTGAAAAATGGGTACCCGGTCGAGCTGGACTGTGATCTGGCAACACACCTTGCCCCACTGATTTCTTCATTGCGCGCGATCGCAGTTAAGCTTGGGTGGGCTGCCAGTGATGTGGGCGAGAATTGGGGCACAGAAATATCCGCTGTAGCCAAGGAAGAATTGCCATGAGCCGAATTGAATTGAGGTTTTCCAATATCGCGCATTGGCGCATGGCTTGCGCGCTGGTGGTGGCCGGCTGCTTGCTCGCGCCGATGGCTGCATTTGCACTGGCACCCGTTCGGGTTGCCACCCACGACCAAGCGCCCTACGGTACTTACCTTACTGACAAGTCATTTGACGGGGTGGCTGTGCGCGTGGTTGCATGCGTGCTCAAGCGTATGGGGCGCGCCAGCTCGATTGAGGTTTATCCGTGGGAGCGGGCGCAGCTAATGGCC
>CAJASG010000462.1 GCA_903944555.1 uncultured beta proteobacterium | reverse complement strand
GGACGATGGCGGTCAGATCCGTGGCTTCATTTTGGAAAAAGGCTGGAAAGGCCTGTCAGCTCCAGCCGTGCACGGCAAGGTCGGCCTGCGTGCTTCGATCACGGGTGAGATCGTCATGGACGAAGTCTTCTGCCCCGAAGAAAACGCCTTCCCTGAGGTGCGTGGCTTGAAAGGCCCGTTCACTTGCCTCAACAGCGCCCGCTACGGCATTGCCTGGGGTGCCTTGGGTGCGGCGGAAGACTGCTGGCTGCGCGCCCGCCAGTACACCATGGACCGCAAGCAGTTTGGCAAGCCACTGGCCGCCAACCAGTTGATCCAGAAAAAGCTGGCCGACATGCAAACCGAAATCGCACTGGGTCTGCAGGGTTGCTTGCGCCTGGGGCGTATGAAGGACGAGGGCACCGCGTCCGTCGAAATCACGTCCATCCTGAAGCGCAATTCTTGCGGCAAGTCCCTGGATATTGCCCGTCTGGCGCGCGACATGATGGGTGGCAACGGCATCAGCGACGAGTTTGGCGTAGCCCGGCATTTGGTGAACCTGGAAGTGGTGAACACCTATGAAGGTACGCACGACATCCACGCGCTGATTTTGGGTCGTGCCCAGACCGGCATTGCTGCGTTTTAAAAAATGACCAGTCCCCAACCCGCAGCGCTGTCCCACCTCAAGGTTTTGGACCTGTCCAGGGTGTTGGCGGGCCCGTGGTGCACGCAGATTCTGGCCGACCTGGGTGCCGATGTGATCAAGGTGGAGCGCCCCGGCGTGGGGGACGACACCCGCCACTGGGGGCCCCCGTTTCTGAAAGACGCCCAAGGCAACGACACCAACCAGGCCACCTATTTCACCGCCTGCAACCGCAACAAGCGCTCCATCACCATTGACATGGCCAAGGCCGAGGGCCAGGCGCTAATCCACAAAATGGCGGCGCACAGCGATATCCTGGTGGAGAACTTCAAGGTCGGCGGCCTCAAGGCTTACGGCTTGGACTATGAAAGCCTGGCGGCGATCAACCCGCGCCTGATTTACTGCTCGGTCACGGGCTTTGGGCAGGATGGCCCTTACGCGGAGCGGGCTGGCTACGACCTGATGATCCAAGCCATGACCGGCATGATGGACATCACCGGCAAGGCCGACGGCACGCCCGGCGGTGGGCCACAACGTGTAGGCGTTGCGCTGACCGACATTTTTACAGGCGTCTATGCCTCGACCGCCATTTTGGCTGCGCTGGAAGTGCGCAACCGCACCGGCGTCGGCCAGCACATCGACATGGCACTCTTGGACGTGGGCATGGCCATTTTGGCCAATCAAGCAGCCGGCTTTTTGAACACCGGCAAGGTGCCGCAACGCCAAGGCAACAGCCACCCCAGCCTGGCGCCGTACCAAGATTTTTCGACCGCAGATGGCTCCATGCTGCTGGCCATTGGCAACGACGGCCAGTTTGCGCGTTTTTGCGAAGCTGCAGGCCAGCCCGAATGGGCCGCCGACCCGCGCTTTGCCACCAACACACTGCGCGTGCAAAACCGCGAAACACTGATCCCGGCCATGCAGGCCGTGACCCGCACTCGCAGCACAGCGCAATGGGTCACCTTGCTGGAAGATAAAGCC
The DNA here is from genome assembly GCA_903944555.1 of uncultured beta proteobacterium. Classification (GTDB taxonomy): domain Bacteria; phylum Pseudomonadota; class Gammaproteobacteria; order Burkholderiales; family Burkholderiaceae_C; genus Allorhodoferax. The sequence continues at coordinate 3,312 of CAJASG010000462.1, read as the reverse complement.
GTTCCTTGTGGCCCGATCAACGATATGGGGCAAGCGTTTGATGACGCCCAGGTGAAGGCACGGGGTTTAGTGGTAAATCAGCCTCTAGCCCCCGCAGCAATTGCGCAGACAGCTATTGAATCCATAGCAAGTGTGGCCAGCCCGTTGCGCTTGACAGATACACCACCCGTGCTCAAGCGTGCGCCACCGGCGCTGGGTGAACACACGGATGAGGTGCTGGCCGAGTTGGGGTTGGATGCCGCAGCCATTGCCGCGTTGCATTGCGGCGGGGCGGTTTAGCACCGATGCTTGCCGTCCGGTCTAAGCGTTGTGTTTCACCATGACATGGCGCACGCAGCTGTAGTCTTCCAGGGCGTACACCGACATGTCTTTGCCGTAGCCGGAGTGCTTCATGCCGCCGTGCGGCATTTCCGACACCAACATGAAGTGGGTGTTGACCCAGGTGCAGCCGTACTGCAGGCGCGAGGCAATGTTCATGGCGCGGCCCACGTCGCTGGTCCATACCGAACTGGCCAGGCCGTAGTCGGAGTCGTTGGCCCAGGCCACGGCCTGCTCGGCGTCTTTGACGCGGGTGATAGACACCACCGGGCCAAACACCTCGCTGCGCACGATCTCGTCGTCCTGCAAGGCACCTGCCACCACCGTGGGCTTGTAGAAAAAGCCCTTGTTTCCCCATGTGCTGCCGCCAGCGGTGATCTCTATATGGGGTAGTTGGCTGGCGCGGTCGACAAAGCTGGCCACGCGGTCGCGTTGGCGGGCCGAGATGAGTGGCCCCATCTCTACACCGGGGTCTTGCTGCATGCCCAGCTGAATGCCAGATACCGCGCTGCTGAGGTCGGCCACTAGGCGCTCGTAAATCTTGTCGCTTGCATAGACGCGGCAAGCGGCGGTGCAGTCCTGCCCGGCGTTGTAGTAACCAAAGGTGCGCAGACCTTCGACTACGCTGGCAATGTCGGCATCGTCCAGCACGATGACCGGGGCCTTGCCGCCCAGTTCCAGGTGGGTGCGTTTGATGCCGCGCGCGGCGGCCTCCATGATTTTCGCACCGGTGGATACATCGCCAGTGAGCGAGGCCATGCGTATACGCGGGTCGCGGATCAGCGGCGCACCCACGGTGTCGCCCCGGCCGCACACAATGTTGACTACCCCTGGCGGAAGGATGTTGGCGAGCAACTCACCAAAGCGCAGGGTGGTGAGTGGCGTCATCTCTGAGGGTTTCAGTACCACGGTGTTGCCCATGGCAATGGCCGGCCCTAGCTTCCAGGCGGCCATCATCAGCGGGTAGTTCCAAGGGGCAATGGAGGCCACCACGCCCAGCGGGTCGCGCCGGATCATGCTGGTGTGGCCTGCCAGGTATTCGCCGCCCAAGCTGCCAGACATGTTGCGGATGGCGCCGGCAAAAAAGCGGTACACGTCGGCAATGGCCGGAATCTCGTCATTGCGGGCGGCGCTCAAGGGTTTGCCGCAATTCAGCGACTCCAGCATCGCGAACTCGTCGCCATGGGCCTCGACCGCATCGGCAATTTTTAGCAGGTAGGCGCTGCGGTCCTTCGGCGTGAGTGCGGCCCAGGCTTGAAAAGCGGCGTGGGCGGCGTCCACGGCCTGGCGCAACTGGTCGGCGCTGGCTTCGCGCACTTCGCACAGCACTTCGCCAGTGGATGGGTTGATTACGCTCTCGGCGCGGCCTTCGCCAGTGACGCTGGCGCCGTTGATCAGGAGTTGCGTGGGGAATCGTGTTGCAGCCATGGTGTAGTGAGTCCAGAGGGTAATGGGGTTTTGGTTTAACGCGTGTTCGGGCTGGCTTCACCGTCGCGGGTGAGGCGCCAGGCCAGCAAAATCAGCGGCATGGTGATGACCATGATGGCCAGTGCCACCACGTTGGTAATAGCTGCTTCGCGGGGGCGACCCAGTTGACCCATGAGCCAGATGGGCAGGGTTTGCTCGGCCCCGGCCGTAAATGTAGTGACGATCAGCTCGTCCACCGACAGGGCGAAGGCCAGAATGCCACCCGCCAGGAGCGCGGTACTGAGCTGCGGCAGAATGATGTAGCGCAAGGTGGTGAGCGTGTCCGCACCCAGGTCCATGGAGGCTTCCCACAGGCGGCTGGGCAGGCGGCGCAACCGGGCCACCACGTTGTTGTGCACGATGACCACGCAGAACGTGGCGTGCCCAATCACAATGGTCCAGTAGCCGGGGTTGACTTCCATCATCTTGAACGCCGACAGCAGTGCTATTCCGGTCACGATACCGGGCAGGGCAATCGGCATGATCAGCATGGTGGTGAAGGCGTCCTTGCCAAAAAACCGGTCGCGGTTCAGGGCGGCGGCGGTCAGCGTGCCCAGCACCATGGCGATCACGGTGGCCATGGCTGCCACCGAGAGCGACAAGGCAATGGCTTCATGTATATCGGTGCGCTCCAGCGCGCGGTAAAACCAGCGCAGCGTCAGGCCTGGGATGGGGAAGCTGTAGCCGCTGTCATCGCTGTTGAAGGCATACAGCGCAATGAACACCAGCGGCAGGTGCAAAAAGGCCAACCCCGCATAGGCGGCCATCCGCAGCAGGCTGGGGCGACGCCAAGTCTTGGTTTTAGAGTGCATTGAATGCCCCCAGTCTGCGTGCCATCGCCAGGTAAATGGTGATCAGCACAATGGGTACGCAGGTAAACGCTGCGGCCATGGGAATGTTGCCAATGGTGCCCTGCATGGTGTAGACCATGTTGCCGATGTACAGGCCCGACGGACCCACCAGTTGCGGAATGATGTAGTCGCCAAGCGTTAGCGAAAAGGTAAAGATCGAGCCCGCCACAACGCCAGGGAATGCGAGCGGCCACAGCACATTGCGAAAGGTCTGCCACGGGCGGCCACCTAAATCGCTGGACGCTAGCAATAAATTGGCCGGTACGCGCTCTATGGCGGCCTGGATTGGCAGCACCATGAAGGGCAGCCAGATGTAAGTGAACACCAGAAAACGCCCCAGGTTGGACGTGGCCAGCGTGTCGCCACCCACCACGGGCAACTGCAGCACCGCTTGCAGTGCGCCGCGCAAACCCAGCGCATCCAGCACCCAGTAAATCACGCCGCCTTGCGCCAGCAGGACGGTCCAGGCATAGGCTTTGACGATGTAGCTGGCCCACATGGGCAGCATTACGCCGACAAAGAAAAAACCTTTCTCCGCAGGGCTGGCATGGTGGGCCATGTAGTAGGCCATGGGAAAGCCAATCACTACCGTACCTAGAGTGACCGCTATCGCCATGCCCAGGGTGCGCAGCACGATGTCCATATTGGCGGGCACCATGAGGCCTTCGAAATTGGC
>CAJASG010000461.1 GCA_903944555.1 uncultured beta proteobacterium | reverse complement strand
TTTTCCGGCCTTGTGGTTCTCAATGAAATCGGGCACCGAGCCGGTGCCTGCCGCAATCTGGTTGCCCAGCATATCGCCCATCATGGGTGCGCTGCCGCGGTACGGCGCTGACTGCAGGTCCAGCCCGTACTTTTGCCCGATCACCTTCACCAGAAATTCGGGCGTTGAGGCTGGTGCCGGAACCCCCACGGTGCCCTTGCCGCCGCCCTGGCTCTTGACCCATGCCACATACTCGTTGACCGACTTGGCGGGGGTGCCACCTGACACGGCCAGCGCGTTGACAAAGGTGGCAAAGCCGGCCACCGGAACAAAGTCTTTGGCCGAGTCGTAGCCGGGGTTCTTCACCACCAGCGGCAGAATCGAAATGGTGTGGTCATGCGACAGGAAATAAGTCGTTCCATCTGGCACAGCCGCCTTCAATGCCTGTGCTGCGATTTGTCCGCCGGCGCCCGCCTTGTTTTCCACCAGCACGGACGTGCCAAGTTGGTCTTTCAGCTTGTCCGCCAGGATGCGGGCGATGGCGTCGGTCCCGCCACCTGCGGGAAAGCCCACCAGCAAACGCACGGGGCCGGTTTGCGCCTGCGACCAACTGCTGGCCAGCAGGGCCCCAAGTACTACCGTTTTGCGAAGCGTGCCCAACACGCGCTGCATAGAAAAATCCGACATGAATGACTCCTAAAAAGGTTGAAACAAACCGTGAACACTGCGCACGAACATGATGCCCCTTCGCTCGGCCCTAGTTGCGGGCGTAGGACACCTGGAAGCTCTGCACACCCGGGAACTTGCCCATCTCCGAGCCGAGCGCAGAAATGGGCGCCATTTTTTGTTTGCTGCGCGCCACCGCAACAAAGGTCCAGGTGAACATGCCTTGGTCCAGCGCAATGACGATGGTGCCACCGGCAATATCGTAGCCGCGAGCGTTGGCCATCTCGCGCAAGGCCGACTCCACCGGCTCATAGCCCGGAACAAAGCGCAGGGTAATTGCCACGGCTTGGCGCGACGGCAACCAGGCCTCCAGCTTGGAGATCCACACCATGCACACCGCACTCAAAAGCGCCAACGCCATGGCGGCAGCGTACAGGCCCACCCCCACCAGGATGCCGATCACCGAGGCGGCCCACAAAGACGCGGCGGTGGTCAGGCCACTGATGTTGAAACCCTCTTTCATGATGACTCCGGCACACAAAAAGCCGATGCCCGTCAAAATACCCTGCATCACCCGGGAGAGATCTCCATTGGTAAACAATGCCCCGGTGTTGCCGCCATACCAAAAGTTGGAATAGCCACCGATCACGGTCAGAGCGGCGGAGGCCATGCACACCAGTCCGTACGTGCGCATGCCCGCCGCCCGGCCATGGTAGGAACGTTCGTACCCGACCATTAGCCCCAACGCAAGAGCCCCGACCAGGTGCAGCAACACAAAGAAATTGGCCTCCACCACCGGGCCGGACCAATAGGAGGAAAAAGTGTGCAGTGTCAGCATGGCTTGAAGATACCGCATTTGCCCCACCGAATCCGAATGTTTTGCGGCCCCAGCCATTACCATGCGGATTGTCCAGAAAGGCGCCTCCCATGCAACCCATTGTTCTGATCACCGGCGGTTCCCGTGGCATCGGTGCGGCTACGGCCCTCGCGGCGGCGCAGGCGGGCTACGCCGTCGCCGTCAACTACACGGCCAACTCCCTGGCTGCGGACGAGGTCGTGCGCCAGATTCGCGCCATAGGTGGTACTGCCAT
>CAJASG010000460.1 GCA_903944555.1 uncultured beta proteobacterium | reverse complement strand
GGTCGGAGGTTTCTGCTGGCAAAGCCAACGGAATGACCTTTTGCTGAACCGTGGTGGGCTGGGTATAGCCCAAGTCCTTAACCGCCATGATCAACTCAGGCGCAAGCCCAAGTGTCACAAAGCCATTTGGTACTTCAGGCAGGTCCGCCACATCAGCGGCTGCAGACAGGTCTGCAGAAACCACTTCACCGTGCGTTTCGGCAACAGGATGGGAGTCAGGGGTATTGGAAAAGGATTCGGCAGGCGAAAAGTCGCCAGCCACTTCAAAAGCGTCAGTCATGGTTTTACTCACACGCGAGCTCCGCACGTTGTGCGGTGACCCCGTCAATGGTTAAAAAACATCAACCATCAAACGGAACCTGCTCTGACTCACGAAGAGTTCAATCAGCGCTGGGGGTCCTTTTCTGCAAACTTGCAATCAATGCAAATTAGCTTTGGACCCAGTGAATGAAGGGAGATGTACAAATATGCGCCACTCAATGCAGCGCAGCCTTCGATTATGGCACGGATTCGGGTTTCTACCTAATTCCCATTCCAATGCTGGGTTATTCCATCTTCAAAAAGTGCGTGCGGTAGTGCTCCAGCTCATCAATCGACTCATGCACATCCGCCAGCGCAGTGTGGCGTTGCTTCTTCTTGAACGAGGTCGCGACCTCTGGCCGCCAGCGCTTGGCCAACTCTTTCAGGGTGCTCACATCCAGGTTGCGGTAGTGGAAAAAAGCCTCCAGCTTGGGCATGTACTTGGCCAAGAAACGTCGGTCCTGCCCAATCGAATTGCCACACATCGGCGATCCGTTGCTGGGCACATACTGGCTCAGGAAAGCAATCAGCTGCGCCTGCGCCTGCTCCTCGGTGGTGGTCGAGGCTTTGACTTTTTCGATCAGGCCACTTTTGCCGTGGGTCCCCTTGTTCCACGCATCCATCAGGTCCAGCTGCGCATCGCTCTGGTGAATGACCAGCACCGGCCCCTCGGTGCGGGACTCCAGCTTGGGGCCCGTCACAATGACGGCGATTTCGATAATCCGGTCTACTTCCGGGTTAAGTCCGGTCATCTCGCAATCGAGCCACACGAGATTGGTGCCCGCTTTGCTTAAGGGCGTGTTGGGGGTGTTGGTTTCATCCATATTGCAATTGTCGCTGATGGCCTAAACTCCGACGCCATGACAGAACTTTTCTCCAACACCTCCGCAACTCTCAGCACCACCCTGGTTTTCACCGTGGCGTTGCTGGCCAGCTTGCTGCTGAAATTCTGGCTGGCGAGCCGCCAGGTGCGCCATGTAGCACAGCATCGCAACAGTGTGCCCGCAGCCTTCGCCGACCAAATCACGCTCTCGGCCCACCAAAAGGCCGCCGACTACACCATCACCAAATCACGTTTCGCCTTACTGGAGTTGGCGTGGGGCGCGGCCGTCACCCTGTGCTGGACCTTGCTGGGCGGGCTATCCCTTTTGAACCAGTTGTTACTCGGCCAATTCGGCAACGGACTGGTCCAGCAGGTGGCATTGCTGGCGGCGTTTATGGTGATCAATAGCCTCATCGACCTGCCGTTTACGCTGTACCAGACCTTTGTGATCGAGCAGCGGTTTGGCTTCAACAAAACCAGTTGGAAGTTATGGCTGCAAGACCTCGGCAAATCGTCGGTATTGGCCGTCATGATCGGACTGCCGCTGCTTACTTTGGTGCTGTGGATGATGGGCGCCACCGGGGCTTGGTGGTGGTTATGGACCTGGGGCGTGTGGATGGCGTTCAATTTGCTCGCATTGCTGATTTACCCCACCTGGATCGCACCCTGGTTCAACAAATTCAAACAGCTGGAAGATCCCGAACTAAAAGACCGCGTCACCCAACTCATGGCACGCTGTGGCTTCACATCCAAAGGTTTTTATGTGATGGACGGCAGCAAACGCAGCGCCCATGCCAACGCCTACTTCACTGGGTTTGGCGCCTCTAAGCGGGTGGTGTTTTACGACACCCTTTTGCAGCAGTTAACGCCAGCAGAAGTGGATGCCGTTCTTGCCCACGAGTTGGGCCATTTCAAGCACCGGCACATCCTCAAACGTATCGTCTCCATGTTTGCCGTGAGCCTACTGGGATTTGCCTTGTTGGGCTGGCTCAGCCAGCAAGCCTGGTTTTTCACTGGGCTGGGGGTTGCCCCCAATATGTCGGGTGCCAACGATGCCCTGGCCCTGTTGCTGTTCATGATGGTGATGCCGCTCATGGACACCTTTCTGGGACCGCTGTTCGCGCACATGTCGCGCAAGCACGAGTTTGAAGCCGACGCCTATGCGGCGGTGCAAACCGGAGGGGCGGCACTGTCATCCGCTTTGCTCAAGCTCTACCAGGACAACGCCTCGACCCTGACGCCAGACCCGGTGTATGTGAAGTTCTACTACTCACATCCACCCGCCTCTGAACGGCTCGGGCGCATGCAGTCACCCCAAGCCGCCATTTGACATGACCTCAAATTCAGAAACAAAATCAACTCCAGCCCCCGCATCTATTGCGCTGGCAGCTACACAAATCATAGCAAAGCTGGCGCAACTCGATGGCTGGAGGTTGCACGGGGATGGCCCCGAAGTGGCCATCGAGAAAACCTACCGCTTTGATGGCTACCTGCAGACCATTGCGTTCGTCAATGCGGTGGCTTTTATTGCCGAACGCCAAGACCACCATCCGGAAATCGTGGTGCAATACAAGGCATGCAGCGTGCGCTTTCGCACCCATGTGATCCAGGGCATCTCCATTCGTGACTTTGAATGCGCCGCCCAAGCGGATGCACTTCTACAACCCAACTAAGGCCGGACCACTCCATTGGCAACCTCACCGAAACTCGAACCTGGACTGGTCGTCGCCGGCCATGGCCGCCATGTGTGGGTTGAAACACCTGACGGTCGGCGGTTGATCTGCCACCCACGCGGAAAAAAAGGCCAGGCCGTCGTCGGCGACCGTGTGCTCTGGCAGGCCACACAAGACGAGGGCACCATCGAAAAGGTGGAGCCACGGCGCAATCTGTTCTACCGGCAAGATGAAATTCGCACCAAGTCTTTTGCCGCCAATCTGGACCAAGTCCTGATCCTGATCGCGGCAGAACCCGAGTACTCCGAAAGCCAACTGGCGCGTGCGCTGATTGCTGCCGAAGCCGAGCACATCCGCCCCATCATTGCGCTGAATAAAAGTGATCTGGTGCAGCCGTTTACCCAAGCCTGGGAGAGGTTGGCCGTGTTCCGCGACATGGGTTACACCGTTTTGCCGCTGGCGCTGAAGCCCCGAACCGAAACCGGACATACCGATACCGGCACCGACGATCTGCACACCTTGGCGCCTTTACTGGAGGGCAAAACCACCTTGGTGCTGGGACCCTCGGGCGCAGGAAAAAGCACGCTGATCAACCGGCTGGTGCCCGGCGCACAGGTACTCACCAACGAAATTTCCACCGCCCTGAATTCGGGCAAACACACGACCACCAGCACCAGCTTGTATTGGGTCGACAGAGCCAGTCACACGGCCATGATTGACTCCCCGGGGTTTCAGGAATTCGGGCTGAACCACATTGAACCCATGCATTTGGCCAGTCTGATGCCCGACATCAAAGCATTTACCTCTAACTGCAAGTTTTACAACTGCACCCATTTGCATGAACCGGGGTGCGGGGTTATTTCAACCCTAAAAGACACTGCAGGTGCCCCGGCAATAAGCGCAAGACGCTACAAAATATATATCGACCTATTTGCAGAACTGTCGCAAAAACGGTATTGAAACTGATTAGCTGAGCAGTCTGGCCAATGAAATCAAGGCCAGAAAAACCATCCACATGACGACGGTGCGCCAAACCAGTCCCACCACAGCTCGAAAATGGGAAGGCTGCGGCACTTGTCCGGTTCCCGCGCGTTCCTGTGGGCCCAGTTTGACATTGACAGCTCCAGAGGTCGCAGCAAGTATCACTCCGTCGTTATCACCCGGGAAGTTGAGTTCGTGCTGTCGCCAACCATCCACAGCCTCTTCAAAACTACCGACGAATGCAAATCCAAGTGCAGTGATGCGTGCCGGTAACCAATCCATCGCGGTCCAAGCCGCGCTCGCATTGGCCTTCATCGCGGGGCTATTGGCTTGACTGGTAGGCCGGTCGGGTCGGTTGACATAGCTGCAGAGGTACTCACTGACGCGATACACCACAGCCCCGGTGGGACCTAAACCCAATGCCGCCAACAGGGTGTACCAAGCCAGTACGCCAAACACATACCGGTGCGCTGAAAGCACAGAATGCTCAATGACGTGTCGCACAATCTCAACGCGTGGCAACGCAGACGCATCAATGCGCATCCACCGTGCAAGCAGCTGGCGCGCCAAATCCTCATCGCCTGCATCCAATGCGTCGCGAAGCTCCGTGAAGTGGTGACTGAATTGGCGAAATCCGAGCGTGGAGTACAAAATGGCAATACTCCACACCATAGCCGCAGCCCAGCCCAGAGTCCAAACAAGAAGCCAATGCACGGCACATGTGAACATTGCGGGCAACACTACAGCAACCCACCAAGCCAACCAGCCATGGTGGGATTTGCCGGCATCCAGATTTCGCAGCACCCAGCGCACCCAGATTCGAATGCCGTTGTGGACCAGATTGACTTGGCTCAACGGCCTCGCCTGTTCCAGTAACAGCGCAATTAAGATGGAGATAAAGCTCATGGGGCAATCATAGCGACACCGAATCGATGAACATCGGCAGCCGCTCACTCCTTACTCAAAACTCAACCCAACAAAAATCGGTAGAAATTACGGAGCATCCCCGCAGTGGCGCCCCAGATGTAGCGCTCTCGTCCGTCATCGACATAGGGCATTGAAAGCCACTCACGGCGCGCACCTGCCCAATCTATCGCATGACGGCGGTGATTTGCAGGGTCCATCAAAAAATCCAAAGGAACTTCAAAAATATCAGCTACCTCATGAGGATTTGCCTGAATTTCGAATCCTTTGTGTACCAAAGCAACGACTGGGGTCACGATGAATGCGCTGCCGGTGGTGTAGGTAGGTAGCACCCCAAGGACCTGAACAAAGCCGCTGGACAACCCAATCTCCTCTTGTGCCTCGCGCAATGCTGTCGCCGTGGCATCTGCATCTTCCGCGTCAGCCTTGCCCCCGGGAAACGCCACTTGACCAGAATGACTCGACAAATGGATGGTGCGCTGGGTGAGCAGAACCGTCAAACGATCGCGCATAACCAGAGGCACCAACACCGAAGCGTGGACCGGAGCGCCCCCACTGAAACGTGGTTCAGCCAACAGCTCTGGCGTCCAGACAGGCGGACTTTCAAACCTGCGGATCAGGGCCTGCGGATCCAAGGCATCCGGACGAACCTTCGGCAGATGGTTGTCGACACCGATTACCGGCACTTGGCGCGGGTCAAAATACGGCAATGCGGTCAAAATTGGGCCCAGTACGACAGCTTAATATTTTAAAAAGCCATAGAAAAAGCCGCCACAAGCAATTGCTGGGGGCGGCCTATTCTGAAAACAGTGAACGTTATACGGTCGCTGCTTTGGTTTTCTTGGCTGGCAGTTTTTCTTTAATACGTGCCGATTTACCGCTGCGGTCACGCAAGTAGTACAACTTGGCGCGGCGCACATCACCACGGCGTTTGACTTCAATGCCTGCGATCAGGGGACTGTAGGTTTGGAACGTACGCTCCACACCCTCACCGCTGGAGATCTTACGCACGATGAAGCCACTGTTCAGGCCGCGGTTACGCTTGGCAATCACAACGCCTTCGTAGGCCTGCACACGCTTACGTGTACCTTCAACTACATTGACGCTGACAACAATGGTGTCGCCAGGTGAAAATTCGGGAATAGTCTTCCCT
>CAJASG010000459.1 GCA_903944555.1 uncultured beta proteobacterium | reverse complement strand
GCTTGGCGGTGCTGGTTGAAGGCGTCGATGGGGGCGATCTCTGGCACCGGAGCTGCAGATTTTCGTGCCTTTCGTGCTGGTGGCTTGTCAATGCGCCGGGCCATGGCTTGCAGCAACTGGCGAGCGTTGTGAAAATCGCCGCGCCACAACAGCGCAGTACCTTCGCAGGCCAGGTGGTAGGCGTCATCGGCGGTCATGGTGTCGTCGGCCAACACCACCCGCTTTGGCGGCGCAGCCCCACGCTCAGAGCGCCACAGGGCGGTGCAGGGCTGCCCCGCCTCGGTCCACTGAATCACGGGTGATGGACTGGGCACGGAGGCTGTGGCGGGGGATGGGGTGGAGTTTGAAGAGGACATTGACTGGGTAACCGTATTGAAGTAACCCGATGGTTGTAACAGATCAGCGTCCGTATAGATCGTTATGGGGAGCGGGTTTGTTGTCAGTTTATGGAAATAAAAATGCGCATACTCCTCAATGACGACATTCCAAGCAACGGTCTGTCGTAAATCTCATCTACATCAAGAAAATAATTAATGAAAAAATCAAATTTACTCGTCATCGCATTGCTCGCCTGCGGCACTATCAGCTCGGCAATCGCGCAAGATAAGTCGGGCTACTGGGTGGGCGCCGACGGCAGCTTCGTCAAAAGTGGTGACGGTACTTGCATGCGTTCGGGCAGCTGGACCCCTGCAATCGCTATTGCGGAGTGCGAGGCGGCCGGGACGGTCGTGGCGGCTAAATCTGCAGTTGTGGCCGCAACAGCCGCAGCGCCAATGACAACATCGCTCGCTTCGGAAAATCTATTTGCCTTTGGTCAGTCCACGCTGCAAGCTGCAGCCGTCGCCGAACTGGATGTTTTGGTCACAAAGCTCAAAGGCGCCAAAGTGCAAAAAATCGCGGTAACCGGGCACACCGACCGTCTTGGCTCGGCTGCGTTGAACAAGGCATTGGCACAAAAGCGTGCTGCAGCCGTGCGGAAATATTTGATTTCCAAGGGCATCGACAAGAGCCTGATTCAGGCAGTGGGTATGGGAAGCGCACAACCCAAAACTGCTGCAACTGCATGCACAGGCACATCCGCAAACCCACAACTGATCGCTTGTTTGGCGGCAGATCGCCGTGTTGAGATCAATGTGTCATTCCGGTAATTAGGAAATTCAGGCCACATCGGTGTCGGTTGGCACCGATGCGGCCTTTACGCTGTACGCACCAACCGATCCCTGAAGACCCACCCAAGCTGTGGCACACTCCCGGCCTAGTTTTCATTGCAGATGCCATAGTGGCAAATTTCTCCCCCCATGCAAAAAATCATCGCGCAAATCGCGCAAGAAATCCGTGTTCGCCCCAACCAGGTGGAAGCCGCCGTCAATTTGCTGGATGGCGGGGCCACCGTGCCCTTTATTGCCCGTTACCGCAAAGAGGTGACCGATGGGCTGGACGATATCCAGCTGCGCGAGCTGGAAGCCCGCCTGAGCTACCTGCGTGAGCTGCGTGACCGCAAGGAATCGGTCATCAAAGCCATTGACGAGCAGGGCAAGCTCACCCCCACGCTGATTGCGGCCATCGCCAACGCGGGCACCAAGCAAGAAGTGGAAGATATTTACCTGCCGTTCAAGCTGAAACGCCGCACTAAGGGCCAACTGGCCCGCGAGGCGGGGCTGGAGCCTCTGGCCGACGCGCTGTTTGCCAACCCGACACTGGTGCCTGCCGATGAGGCGCTGGCCTATGTCATCCCCATGCGCCCCGTGGTGGAGGGCGAGGACAAGCAAACCGACTTCTCGACCGTGCAAGCGGTGCTGGACGGCGTGCGTGATCTGCTCTCCGAACGCTGGGCCGAAGACCCGGCCTTGGTGCAAGACCTGCGCGAGTGGTTGTGGTCTGAGGGCTTGTTCCAGTCCAAGCGCATGGATGGCAAAGACGAGGCGAATGCCGATGTGGCCAAGTTCCGCGACTATTTTGAATATGACGAGCCGATTGGTCGAGTGCCATCACACCGGGCGCTGGCGGTGTTCCGCGGGCGTTCGCTCGACATTTTGGACGCCAAGCTTGTACTTCCAGAACCAAATGTGCCTGTAGCCCCCGTAGTTACTGCGCAAGCAGCTATCAAAACAAGAGCAGCTCCGGTCGTTTCCTTGGCCGAAGCGCGCATCGCCTTGCGCCTGCGCTGGAGCCACATGGGCCGTGCGGCTGACGATTTGATCCGCAAATGCGTGGCTTGGACCTGGCGCGTGAAGCTGAGCCTGTCGACCGAGCGCGATTTGTTCACTCGGCTACGCGAGGACGCGGAAAAGGTTGCAATCAAGGTGTTTGCCGACAATCTGCGCGACCTGCTGCTGGCCGCACCGGCAGGCCCGCGTGTGGTGATGGGGCTGGACCCCGGCATCCGCACCGGCGTCAAAGTGGCGGTGGTCGATTCAACCGGCAAGCTGGTCGAGACCGCCACCGTGTTCCCCCACGAGCCGCGCAAGGACTGGGAAGGCTCGCTGCACACCCTGGGCGCCCTGTGCATGCGCCACGGCGTGAACCTGATTGCCATTGGCAATGGCACCGCCAGCCGCGAGACCGACAAACTGGCCGCCGACCTGATCAAGCTGATGGCCAAGGGCACAGGCCCGGCGATCGACAAGGTGGTGGTGTCTGAGGCCGGTGCATCGGTCTACAGCGCGAGCGAATTTGCCTCGCAAGAGATGCCCGATGTGGATGTGAGCCTGCGCGGCGCGGCCAGTATTGCCCGCCGCCTGCAAGACCCGCTGGCCGAACTGGTGAAGATTGACCCCAAATCCATCGGCGTGGGCCAGTACCAGCACGATGTGAACCAGAGCGATCTGGCCAAGATGCTGGACTCTGTGGTGGAAGACTGCGTGAACTCGGTCGGCGTGGACCTGAACACGGCCAGCGTGCCGCTGCTCTCTCGGGT
>CAJASG010000458.1 GCA_903944555.1 uncultured beta proteobacterium | reverse complement strand
GATTCGATGGCCCGCGGCACCGTCCGCTTGGCGCACCCCGGCGAGTCGCGCAACGTGCACCAGTCGGTCACGCTGCTCGAATCCATCGACGAATTCCGCTTTGACGCGCTGATTGGCGGCGCCCGCCGCGATGAGGAAAAGGCCCGCGCCAAAGAGCGCATCTTCTCCCATCGCGACAGCTTCGGCCAATGGCAACCCAAGGCCCAGCGCCCTGAGCTGTGGACCCTGTTCAACACCCGCCTGCAGCCCGGCGAACACTTCCGCGTGTTCCCGATCAGCAACTGGACCGAGCTGGACGTGTGGCAGTACATCGAGCGCGAACAGATCGCCCTGCCCTCGCTTTACTACACGCATAAACGCGATGTGGTCGAGCGCAAGGGCCTGCTGGTGCCGGTGACCGAGCTGACGCCTGCCAAGGCCGGTGAAACCGTGGAATCGCGCGACGTGCGTTTCCGCACTGTGGGTGACATCACCTGCACCTGCCCGGTGGAAAGCCTGGCTGCAACTGCCGCCGACATCGTGATTGAAACGCTTTCCGCCGACGTGAGCGAACGCGGTGCCACCCGCATGGACGACAAAACCTCTGAGGCTTCGATGGAGAAGCGCAAGAAAGACGGATACTTCTGATGACTACCGCTACAACTTCGATAGCTGCTCACGCTCAATCCACGGGGGCTACAGGTCAATTTGACTCTAAAAATGACACCCACTCGGCGCTGCGCTTCATCACCTGCGGCTCGGTCGACGATGGCAAAAGCACCCTGATTGGCCGCCTGCTGATCGACAGCCGCTCGGTCATGCTGGACCAATTGGCCAACGTGTCCAAAAGCGGCGAGGCCGACCTGGCCTTGTTCACCGACGGTTTGAGCGCTGAGCGCGAGCAGGGCATCACCATCGACGTGGCTTACCGCTACTTCGCCACGCCCACGCGCAAGTTCATCATCGGCGACGCACCGGGCCATGAGCAATACACCCGCAACATGGTCACCGCCGCCAGCAGCGCCCACGCGGCCGTGGTGCTGGTGGATGCCACCAAACTTAAATGGGCGGATGCCGGTGCTCTGGAGTTGCTGCCCCAGACCCGCCGCCACTCCCTGCTGGTGAACCTGCTGCGCGTGCCCGGCATTGTGTTTGCGGTGAACAAGCTGGATGCGCTGGAAAGTGCTGACAAGCCCGAAACCGCTGGCAACGCCGCCCGTGCTTTCGCCAAGATCAGCGAAGCGCTGCACACCTTTGTGCAGGCTGCCGGCATTCAAATGACGGCCATCATTCCGATTTCCGCACTCAAGGGCAACAACGTGGTGGAAGCCACGCACGGATGGTGCGGCTACAGCGGCCCCAGCCTGCTGGCACTGCTGGAGCAGATGCCGGTAACGCCTGCGGAAGTAGATGTGCCTTTTGCATTCCCAGTGCAGTGGGTGGAAAAGTTCTCCGCCTCCAGCGACACCAGCCAGGGCCGCCGCATTTTCTGGGGCCGCGTGGCCACCGGTACCGTGCAACCCGGCCAAACCATCTCAATCCTGCCCAGCGGCAAAACGGCCATCGTGGCCCAGGTGCTCAACCATGTACGTACGCCTGGTGACGTGGGTGCCGGTCACAGCGCTGGCATTATTTTGGACCGCGAGGTGGACGTGTCGCGTGGCGACTGGTTGCTCGCCTCTAACGACGCGCCCAGCCACTTTGACACCACCCGTGAAATCAAGGCCACCGTGGCCTGGATGGACGATGAGCCCCTGGTGGCAGGTCGCGTTTACTGGGCGCTGCATGGCCACCGTTGGATCAAGGCCAAGGTCAAGCGTATCGTGCACAGCCTGGACATCAACACGCTGCAAGAACACGACGCCACCCAGATCGAGCCCAACGCCATCGGCCACATCGAAGTCAGCCTGCAAGAGCCCATTGCCGCCCTGCCCTACAGCCAATCCCGCGTGCTGGGATCGCTGATTCTGGTGGACACCGCCAGCCACAAGACCTCTGGCGCCCTGCTGCTGAATTGATTCAGCGCAAGCCGTAGCCAGTTGCCGACAACCCTGATTTCGGGGTTGTCAGCTTTTGCCAATAAAATCACCGGCCTGGGCGCGTGTGCGCCATGCTTTTCCAACTTTTGCCTGAAATCCCAACATGACCCACATCGTCACCGAATCCTGCATCAAGT
>CAJASG010000457.1 GCA_903944555.1 uncultured beta proteobacterium | reverse complement strand
GCACTTCGCGGTCCATCTTGTTGACGAAGGTGATGATGGGCGTGTCGCGCTGGCGGCAAACCTCAATCAGGCGGCGGGTTTGCGCTTCCACACCGTTGGCGGCGTCAATCACCATCAGCGCCGAATCCACGGCGGTCAGCACGCGGTAGGTGTCTTCCGAGAAGTCCTTGTGCCCGGGCGTGTCCAACAGGTTGATCACATGGTCGCGGTACAGCATCTGCATGACCGAGGACGCCACGGAAATACCGCGTTGCTTCTCAATCTCCATCCAGTCCGAGGTGGCGTGGCGTGTGGCCTTACGCGCCTTGACCGAACCGGCGATCTGGATCGCACCCGAGAACAGCAAGAGCTTTTCGGTCAGCGTGGTTTTACCGGCATCGGGGTGGGAAATGATCGCAAAGGTGCGGCGGCGGCGGGTTTCGGCAAGGAAGGACATGGGTTCCAGAAGGTGGGTCCGGGTGCGCGTGCACCCTGCGGGCGTTCGCCCGGAAGGGTCGAATTTTACCGGAGGCGCCAGACCCTGCTCCCGGTCCATTTGGCAATTTGGCGCGCACCTCCGTATAATCGGCGACTTCCGAGGAGCGTTGCAGCTCGATATCCCGCTCGCAAGGCGACGGGGGACGCGAGTGAGGCTCGGAACACGCAGCCCTGATTGGGGTTGCGACAGTCAACGGCGCTCACCCACTGGTCTGTGCGGTGAGTCTATTTTCAGCTTTCGCATGGCACAGTGGCATTTAACCAATGTATGGAGCCATCATGAGTGCTGTTCTCAAACCCAATGTCGATTACGTAATTGCCGATCTGTCCCTGGCCGCCTGGGGCCGCAAAGAGCTGACCATCGCCGAGACCGAAATGCCCGGTCTGATGGCGATTCGCCAGGAATTCGCCAAAGCCCAGCCGCTGAAAGGCGCGCGCATCACCGGTTCCCTGCACATGACGATTCAAACCGGCGTGCTGGTTGAAACCCTGCAGGCTCTGGGTGCTGAAGTGCGTTGGGCTTCCTGCAATATCTTCTCCACCCAAGATCACGCAGCCGCAGCGCTTGTGGAAGCGGGCACCCCGGTGTTTGCCTACAAGGGCGAAAACCTGGTCGATTACTGGGACTACACCCACCGCATTTTTGAATTCAGCGGCAAAAAGGGCTCGGCTGGCGAAGGCCCCAACATGATTCTGGACGATGGCGGCGACGCTACGCTCTTGATGCACCTGGGTGCCAAGGCTGAGAAAGATATCAAAGTGTTGGCCAAGCCCGGTAGCGAAGAAGAGATTTGCCTCTTTAACGCCATCAAGGCCAAGCTCAAGCTGGACCCCACCTGGTACAGCCGCCGCCTGAAAAACATCGTCGGTGTGACCGAAGAAACCACCACTGGCGTGCTGCGCCTGAACGAAATGTCCGCCAAGGGCGAACTGGCGTTCCGCGCCATCAACGTCAACGACTCCGTGACCAAGAGCAAGTTCGACAACCTGTACGGTTGCCGCGAGTCCTTGGTTGACGCGATCAAACGCGCCACCGACGTGATGATTGCCGGCAAAGTCGCTTGCGTCGCCGGTTACGGTGACGTGGGCAAGGGTTCTGCCCAAGCCTTGCGCGCCCTGTCTGCCCAGGTGTGGGTGACCGAGATCGACCCGATCAACGCGCTGCAAGCCGCGATGGAAGGCTACAAAGTGGTCACAATGGAATACGCTGCCGACAAGTGCGATATTTTTGTGTCTGCCACCGGCAACAAAAACGTCATTACCTACAAGCACATGGATGCCATGAAAGATCAGGCCATCGTCTGCAACATCGGTCACTTCGACAATGAGATCGACGTCGCTTCGCTGGAAAAATGCAAGTGGGAAGAGATCAAGCCCCAGGTGGACCACGTAATTTTCCCTGCCAAGGGCAAAAAAGCGTCCAAGCGCATCATCCTGTTGGCCAAGGGCCGTTTGGTGAACCTGGGTTGTGGCACTGGTCACCCCAGCTTCGTCATGTCCTCCAGCTTTGCGAACCAGACCATTGCCCAGATTGAGTTGTTCACCAAGCCCAAGGAATACAAGTCTGGCAAGGTCTATGTGTTGCCCAAGCACCTGGATGAGAAGGTCGCCCGTTTGCACCTCGCCAAAGTGGGCGCCATGTTGTCGGAACTCACCGACGAACAAGCTGCCTACATCGGCGTGAGCAAAGCCGGTCCGTACAAAGCCAACACCTACCGCTACTAAGTCAGAACACCCCATGCGCATTGATCAGCTTCTAGTGGCCCGCGGCTTGGCCAGCACCCGTTCCCAAGCCCAACGCCTGATTGCCGACGGTGTGCAATGGCAAAAAGTGGGTTTGGCTGGCGAAGAATGGAGAACCGTTGTCAAGAATGGCGACGAGGTTCCTGAAGACGCCCCCATCCAGTTGCTGGACGACTCCGAGGCACGTTACGTGTCGCGGGGCGGCCTGAAGCTGGAAGCGGCTTTGAAAAAGGTCGGCTTGTCCGTCACCGGACTGGCCTGCCTGGATGTGGGCCAATCCACCGGCGGCTTTACCGACTGCTTGCTGCAGCACGGTGCGGCTTCGGTGGTGGGGGTGGACGTGGGCAGCGCCCAGTTACACCCCAGCCTGCGCGAAGACCCGCGAGTGTTGTGCATTGAGAAGGTCAACGCCCGTGCGTTGGTTGCTACTGATTTGATAGCTGCTTACGCATACAGTACGGGAGCTGAAGGGCAATTTAGTGCGGGAAATGAAGGCGGCGACGAAGACAGCACAGGGGACGAAGACGAAGACGAAGAAGTGTCGGCGTCCGAGTTTGCCCCTGAGTTCGACCTGATCGTGGCCGACCTGTCGTTTATCTCACAGACCCTGGTGCTGCCTGCCGTGCTGCCGTTTCTGAAAGCGGGCGGCACATTGCTGACGCTGGTGAAGCCGCAGTTTGAACTGCAGCCCGGTCAAGTGGGCAAGGGTGGCATTGTCAAGGACGACGCCATGTACCCGCTGGTCGAGCAGCGTCTGCGTGACGCCTGTGCGGCGCTGGACCTGACAGTAAGCGACTGGTTTGACTCGCCTATCGATGGCGGCGATGGCAACCGTGAATTTTTCATTTGCGCGCGAAAGCCGATGGCGCCTGCGCATTGAGACCTTGTTAGAAGGACGAGCATGACCGAGTTATCCCGAATTCCAGTCAGCCTGGAGTTCTTTCCCCCGAAAACCCCTGAGGGCGCCGACAAACTGCGCACCGTGCGCCAGAATTTGTACGCCCTCCAACCCGAGTTCTGCTCCGTCACGTTTGGCGCAGGTGGCTCCACGCAAGAAGGCACCTTCAACGCTGTGCGCGAGATTCTGGCCGAAGGGGTGAGCGCCGCGTCGCACTTCTCGTGTGTCGGCGCCACCAAGGCGACGGTGCGCGAACAGTTGGCCTTGCTCAAAACCATGGGCGTCAAGCGCCTGGTGGCCTTGCGCGGTGATTTGCCCAGCGGCTATGGGGCCGGCGGCGAATTTCATTACGCCAG
>CAJASG010000456.1 GCA_903944555.1 uncultured beta proteobacterium | reverse complement strand
TGGCCGGCAGCCGATCGGCGCGCCTTGACCGGCGTGTTCACCGACATTGACGACACCCTCACCACCAAAGGCGCCATCACGCCGGACGCGCTACAGGCCTTGGCAGACCTGAAGTCGGCGGGGCTGACCGTGATCCCCATTACCGGGCGGCCGATTGGCTGGTGCGAGCCCTTCATGGCCGGCACCACACGCGCCGCGTGGCCAGTGGATGCCATGGTGGCCGAGAATGGCGCTGTTGCATTTACCCATGAAAAAGGCCTGGAACCCTTACAGGATATGCGTGGCCAGCTATCAAAACTGTATCAACAGGACGCCGCCACACGCGCTGACAACCAGCTCCGCATGCAGCAAATCGCCGCCCGCGTGATATTCGAAGTGCCGGGCGTCTTCACCACCCGTGACAGCCCGGGCCGCGAAACGGACCTGGCGTTTGATTACAACGAACACGCCCGGCTCTCAACTGATGTCGTGCAGCGAGTGGTGGACATCTTGCACCGGCTGGGCATGCAGACCTCGGTGAGCAGCATCCACATCCACGGCTGCTTTGGTGACTTCAACAAATGGACCGGCGCCTGCTGGATTGCCCGCGCGCTGCTGCAACGGGATTTGCCGTTGGAGTTGGACCGCTGGGTCTTTGTCGGCGACTCGGGCAACGACCAGGCCATGTTCCAGCACTTCACCCACAGCGTGGGCGTGGCCAACATCCGCCGCTATGCAGCAGAGTTGACGCACCTGCCGCGCTACATCGCACCAAGCGAGCGTGGTGCGGGCTTTGCCGAGGTGGTCAACGCCATTTTGCAAGCGCGCAATGCATGACCGCTCCACAGGACACCCCAGCACATCCTGCAGCTGACCCGTCTCCAGTGCCCGGCGCACAGTTGGGCCTGTTCAGCATTTTTGGCTCCACCTTTTTGGAGCTGGTGTCGCACTTCATGCTAATGCCCTTGTTGCTGCTGCGCATGAAAGGCACCGATGTTTCCACCACCATGGCCGGGCTGTTTGCCGCCACGGGCTGGCTGGGCATCTTTGTGATGACGCCCTTTGCCTCGGCCATTGCCCACCGGGTTGGGCGCAGGCCCGCCCTGTGGATGGCAGGCGGTGTGCTCACGCTCTCGGCACTGCTGTTCACGCTGACCCAGCAGTTGTGGCTGTGGTTTGCGCTCAATATGCTGTCGGGCATTGCCATGGCCCTGCGCTGGGTGCTGGCCGAAGCACTGATTGCCGAGTTTTCGCCCCCCGAGCAGCGCGGGCGATATGTGGGTATTTTTCAGACCTTGGTCAGCACCACCTTCATCGTTGGGCCCGCCGCCATGGTCTGGCTGGGCCCGGACAACCCCGCCACGCTGTGGGTGGTGGTGGCATTTTCGGTACTCGGGTTGCTGTGGACGGGCTTCATCCCCCCGGTGCCCGAAGCGGCCGATCTCGACACCGCACGGGTGGGACTGCACGGCCTGTGGGTGGCCTTGCGTGCCCACCCCATCATCATGCTGGCAGGGTTTGTCGGCGGTTTTTTTGAAACCGGGGTCACCTCCATCCTGCCGCTGTATGGCTTGGCACTGGGTCTGGGGGTGGCGGCCTCGGCGTTGCTGGTGTCGGTGAGCGGACTGGGCGGCGTGGCGCTGATGATGCCGGCCGGGCTGCTGGCCGACCGCTTCCGTGACCAGGCTAAAGGCCGGCGCACGCTGATGGTGGTGAGTGCCAGCATCATGCTGGTGGCCACCGGGGTGATGCCCTGGGTAGCGCAGACTGCGTGGCTGTCGTGGCCGATTGTGTTCCTGTGGGGTGGCGCGGGCGGCACGCTGTACACCATGGCCATGACCGACATTGGCGCCCGAGAGAAAGGCATCACCCTGGTCAACAGCACCTCGGTACTGGTGCTGACCTACACGCTGGGCGGGTTGATTGCCTCGGCGGCGTCCGGTGCGCTGATCGATTGGTCCCCCAATGTGGGCTTTCCCGCCGTGCTGATTGCGGTGGCAGCTATCGGATTGGTAGCACTCATCCGCGCACGCAAGGCGCCCAGCTTCTAGGCAAGGCAAGCATCAATCAAACGCCTGCAGCACATTGACCGCGTTCACACCGACCTCGGCCACCGCGTAACCCCCTTCAAACACCAGCACCGTGGGCAGGCCCAGCTGTGCCAGGCGCTCACCCACACGCAGGTAGTCCTCGCTTTGCAGGGTGAAACCCGAGATCGGGTCGCCCGCAAAAGTGTCCATGCCCAGCGACACCACCAAGGCCTCGGCGCCGAAGGTGGCAATTGATTTCAAACTGTGCTCCAGCGCGGCCAACCAGGCCTCGAACCCGGTGCCACGGGGCAGTGGCATGTTCAGGTTGTAACCCAGCCCTGCGCCCACGCCGACCTCGTCGGCATGGCCTAAATAAAACGGGTATTCGGTGCGCGGGTCGCCATGGATGCTGGCAAAGAACACATCGGGCCGGTCGTAAAAAATGGCCTGTGTGCCGTTGCCGTGGTGGTAGTCAATGTCCAGAATCGCCACCCGCGCCATGCCCGCATCGCGCAGGTGCTGCGCGGCCAGCGCGGCATTGTTCAGGAAACAATAGCCGCCAAAGAAGTCCATGCCTGCATGGTGACCCGGTGGGCGCGTCAGCGCGAAGGCTGCACGGTCACCCTGCAACAACCGGTGCGC
>CAJASG010000455.1 GCA_903944555.1 uncultured beta proteobacterium | reverse complement strand
GGCGTGAGAAATCATCGCTTTCGACCAGTTCCTTGAGGAAAGTGATGTTGGCAAACATCGCGCTGACGTAGGGGTTCTGGGCAGCGAAGTGATCGTCCAGGTAGCGATAGGTGAAAACAGGGGGAAATCAGAAAACTGTTTTGGAGTATATTGCTTTTCACCAAGCATTTGCTTTGTGAAAATAGTAAAGCTCAGCAAGCCTCGCAAGCGCCAACTGTCTCACCGGCGTCGGTTTCAGGTTGCGTGCTTGTGAATAACGTCCTGCATCCCTGCAGCATCACCCACGACCACGTCGGCTACCCAGGTACCAAAGCCTCCATGCTCGTTGACTGCCTTCACCCAAAGCGCCAGTGCCTCGCGTTTTGCCTGATCTTGCGGTGAGTCCACTCCCTTGATTTCCAGCACCAGCGTTCTGCCAGATTCGTAGCGCACCAAAAAGTCGGGGATGTATTTGCGCTTGGAGCCATTCCAGAGATACAGAATATGAAACCCAAGATGGTCGTTTTTGACCCACGCGGCCACTGATCCGTGTGCCTCGACCACGTTGGCTGCGTATTTCTCCCAGCCACTATCGACCACGATATGGCTTACCTGGCAGCGCTGCGTGGGCTCTGCAATCCGGGTGGTGTACCAGGTGCGCATATCGCGTGTGCTGCCAATGGGGCGTTCGCCGTCAAACACTGGCTCCAGCTTGTGCGTGTTTTGCTCGTGCACATGATTCACCAAGTGCTGCGTGATCAGGTCAATGTGCAGTGAATACAAAATCCGCTTGCGCAATGGGTCTTGATGGAACAGCGACGGAATATCGATCTTGTTGGAGGCCAAAAACTCCTCTACCAGCCGCACCAGTTGAAATAGCAGATATTCCTTTTGTCCCTTGAACTTTGTTTGCATCAGTTCAAACGCCCGTTGCGCCGCCTTGAATACCAGCCGTTGAAGACGAAATTCTTCAGGCAGCTTCTCCAGGTCAATCGTCACCACCTGGCTCCAGTCGGCCGCACCGCCCAGTGCAGGCGCAATGTCGGCGTGCAGCGCGACCGTGGCGGGGTCGATTTTCAACACACCAACCTCGGACCATTTCACTACCAGTTGCGGGCGCACCACCTGATCCACGCGCAAGATGTTGGGCCACTTGATCTCAAACACGTTGCGGGTACTGAGTGATTCAATCTGCGTGCTGGGCTTGGGCGGTGGCGGGCTGGTGCCCGCGTCACCCGGCTGCATAGCAATCGACAGCGGCACACCAAACACGTTGACAAACTCGGGCAGGTAGAGGCCGTTGTCATCTTTGTCATAGGCCACGCGGCGCAGGCCACGGCCAATCACCTGCTCACACAGTAACTGGCTGGTAAAGGCGCGCAAGCCCATGATGTGGGTCACGTTCTTGGCATCCCAGCCCTCAGACAGCATGGCCACCGACACCACGTTTTGCAGGTCTTGCCCGGCCTGGTCGCGTTTGCCTACGGTGTCCACCAGCTCGCGCAGCAACTCTTCTTTCTTCATGGTGCGAAGCAATTCTTTGCGGCTCTCTGGAATACGCGCTGCCTCCATGATCTCTTTCAATCGCAGCTCGTAGTCTTTGTCAGCCGTTGCAGTTTCGCCCAGCTCGGCTTTCTCCAGCACTTTGGAATCCACACGAAAGGTGCGGGCTGGATCGTGTAGCTCGGGCCATTGCGCATGGCCCTTGGTGAAGTAGTGTTCCACCCTTGCAGCGGTTTCGGTGCGATTGCACACGGTCAACATCACGGGAGGAGACAAATGCCCCAATGCAGCCCACTCAGCCGCAGTGGCACGCCAGTCGGCCCCCAGCAAGGTGTACGCCTGCTGCACCAGTGCGGGCAGGGCTTCATGCGCTTCGGCCTTGCGGTTCAGGTCTTCAGCCACATCGGGTTCGCGGTACAGGTGGTACAGCTTGGGGCGCAGGGTTTGCGCGTTGGGCATCGCGTCATCGCGCACCACCACACGCGGGGTTTTGACCAACCCCGCTTCAATTGCATCATTCAGGCCAAAGTCAGACACTACCCAACTGAACAAACCGGCTTCGGTGTTGGTGCGCCCGGTGGGGGCAAAGGGCGTGGCGGACAGGTCGTAGCAGCGGGTAATGCGCCGGGTCTTGTGCAGCCGGTCCAGCCCTTCCACCCAGCGGGTGGCTTCATCCAGGTCAATGCCCAGAGCTTCAGCTTCGGCCTTGCTGATTTTGACGTCGGCCGGCGTGCGGTACGCGTGGTGGGCTTCGTCGTTGATCACCACCAGGTCTTTGTATGTGGCCAGCTTGCCCAGCACCCGCTTGGTATAGGCTTCGTCGCTTTCCTTGCCCTTCTTGACCACCGAACGCTCTTGTTGCTTGAGCGGCATCAGCGTGTGCCAGTTCTCAATCAGCACCTCGGCACGGTTCAGCTTCTGGCGCATGGCCTCGGACGGGCACAGCTCAAAGCTGTCGTAATAGTTCTCAAGGTGGCCCGGCATCAGCACTTGCAGGCGTGATTTGACCGTCAAGCCCGGTGCCACCAGAAAAATGGCGCTGGAATACTTGCGCGGCGACTTCGGGTAGGTCAGCGCATTGAGCACCTGCCAGGTGATGATCATCGCCATCACCGTGGTTTTTCCACTGCCGGTAGCCATCTTGTTGCACAGCCGCTCAAATGCACCGCCGTCGCCCTGCACGTTGATACCCTGGCGGTACTCGGGCTGGGCCTCCAGCATCCAGATCAGGGTTTCAATGGCTTCCAGTTGGCAGAAGTAGAACGGGTACTGGCGGTTCGATACCTCGTCCTTGTCCCACCAATGGGTCAGCAGTTCCAGCGTCACGGCGGTTACGCCCGGCCAGCCGGCCTCACGCCACTGTCCCACACGCTGGCGAATGTCATCCACCAGCGGAATCGACACCTGACGGCGCGTGTTCTCGCGGGTGTCGATGATTTCGTAACCCGCGGGGCGCCGCTTGGGCTCCATGCGCAGCGTTCGGTCCGTGTTTTCGGCCCAATGCTGCTGGGGCTCAATGAAGGCCGAATTGATGATGAGAGAGGTGGGAGAGCTCATGGCGCAGCTATTCTTTGAAGGGCTTGCACCAATACCTTAAAACTATGAGATTGATTTTTGGTTGGGTCAAGGTGGGGGGCGATTCGCCTCGCGCCTTCCCGCTTTTGAAAGCCCGGAATATGTCGCTTGATCTCTGCAGACGGACTACCCAGCAAGTCTGGGTTGCGGTACTTGGCTTTCTTCCCAAATCCCGCGACGCCCGGTCTATCAAATGCGGTAGCGATTGCGGACCAATCGCCAACAAAAAAAGTCTCCAATTCACGGCAAGCAATACGCACCACCGCATTGGGTCGCCCTGCTTCCAAGCAGAGTTCGCGGAGTTTGTCCTTTATGGCCACGCAATCCCCACTGTCCTGATCACGCAAAACCACAAACTCTGTATTGGGCAACAGCCAGTACTTCATACGCCGCACCAACTGCTTCTCCAAATCTTGTTTACCCTTAAAAACCTGAAAGTGGGCCGTGACGTGCGGTTGAATGACCTTGGGCAGAAACCCCTCCAAGAAATCTCTTTCTGATTGGCCCTCGACAAAAAACACCAAGTGCTCCGTCACGGATTGGCTCCTGCAAACAGGCCGCTTGTCCAAAGGTGACCCATTTGATCGCCCGCAGCCATGTAGGCTTTAAGTTGTGCGTCGTCCTGCGCGCGGTGAATACTGGTGTAGCCCGCTGACTTAACCAACCAAAATACCTCGCTCAGCTCCACTGCATTTAGAAAATCTGGCGAG
>CAJASG010000454.1 GCA_903944555.1 uncultured beta proteobacterium | reverse complement strand
CTGTTCCGCTGGAGCCGCCTGGGCTGGGTGGCCGCAGCGGGCCTGCTGCTGTGGGCCGTGCCCATGGGACTGCTGGTGCGCGTCTATGGCTGGGAGCACACGCTCACGCAAATGGGCTGGTTCTTTACCAAGGCGGCGCTGCTGACCTTTGGCGGTGCCTATGCCGTGTTGCCCTATGTGTACCAGGGAGCGGTGGACGGCTTTGGCTGGCTCAACCCCACGCAGATGATCGACGGGCTGGCGCTGGGCGAGACCACGCCCGGGCCGCTCATCATGGTGGTGGCGTTTGTAGGCTTTGTGGGCGGCTACATGAAAGCGGTGTTCGGGCCAGACAGCTTGTTTCTGGCTGGTGCGGCGGCGGCGTGTGTGGTGACATGGTTCACATTTCTGCCGTCGTTCCTATTCATCCTGGCCGGTGGGCCGGTGGTGGAGACCACGCACAACAAGCTGAAATTCACCGCCCCGCTCACCGCTATTTCCGCCGCCGTGGTGGGCGTGATATTGAATCTGGCGCTGTTTTTTGGTTACCACGTGCTGTGGCCGCAGGGGTTTACCGGGCGGTTTGACGCGGTGTCTGCCGCCATTGCACTGGCGGCCGGTGTGGCGCTGTTCCGCTATAAACGCAACGTGATGCACGTGATTGCGGTCTGTGCGCTGGTGGGGTTAGCTGGATCAGTATTCAACGCTGCATATCCATAGCGAATGGCCGGGCAATGGCGCTGTCAAAGCCCTCAAGCCAGGCATGACATGCTGATTCTGTGAAAATTGCCGGAGACAGATCCGGTCTCACCACCAAACGGAATTAACCATGCAAGACGAAGAACGTTGCTGCGGTACAGGTACCTGCATCATTGATGCCCAGGGTCGTTGCTGGTGCGGACAGCAATGGGATGGGGAGCAGATGTGCCGGCCTACGTTGGGTAGTACAGCGACCCTGGAAACTCCCGAACAGGGCCCATCTGAAAAACCAGCAGACCCCGCCGAGTGATTGCAGCAAACGGTCCCGCCCTCGCCGGTGGATGGGGAATATCGCAATGAAGCCCATCATGTTGAATGCTGACTTTACAGAGCGCTGTGTTGTGAACAGCAGTAACTTGCCTTGGCAACCGTCCTCCTCACCCTTGGTTCACCGCAGGCTACTGGAACGCAATGGCGGTGAAGTGGCGCGCGCAACCTCTATCGTGCGGTACGACGCTGGGGCGACATTCGATGCGCATCTGCACGAACTTGGGGAAGAAATTTTGGTGATCGATGGGACACTGAGTGACGAGCATGGGCACTACGGGCCTGGCACCTACCTCAAGAACCCACCAGGCTCCAGTCATGCGCCTTTTTCGACAGGCGGGTGCACGTTGTTCGTCAAACTTCGCCACCTTGACCCGGAAGATACCGGGAGAGTCGTGGTCCACACACTCCAGTCGCCTTGGTACCGTGGCATGGTGGATGGGCTGATGGTCATGCCCTTGTCTGAGTTTGGTACCCGGCACACGGCGATGGTGCGGTGGGCGCCGGGAACGTATTTCAACCCCCACCGGCATTACGGCGGCGAAGAGATTTTTGTGGTCGAGGGAGTCTTTTCAGACGAGCATGGAAGCTATCCCCAGGGGAGCTGGATTCGCAGTCCCCACCTCAGTCAACATAAGCCGTTCAGTGTCGAGGGGTGCTTGATCCTGGTGAAAACTGGTCATCTTCTTGACTGACACACGATGAACACGGCGTCACATTGTGGGGCGCCGTGTTATTGAATCGTGACGGACTCAAGCCAGCGCGCCCCAGGTGGCACCGGGTCTCTGGCATCCTGCCCGTAAGGTGGAATGGCCAGCTTTTCGGGCGGCGCGCTGATATGGTTAAGGTCAATGGCCATCGGTTCCCCCAGCAGGCCGTTGTCGGTCAAACGGAATTTGAAATACAGGCCGTTCCACAGCTTGGCACCAAATTCGGCGGGTAACTTGAACAAAAAGAGCAGGTTGTGCTCCAGCCAAGCATAGTCGCCCCCGGTGATTTTTGCCGGGTGGCGGTACGGATAGGGCACATGGCAAGTCACCTCAACGGTGTTGCCTAGGCACTTGAACTCTTTCATCGATAAAAAAATAGTCGGTGAATTTGCCATGATCCATGGTCAGCTCGAACCCCGTGGAGCCATCGCCTAGCGGCGTAAAACGTACCGTCCCGATCACAATGTGCTGCTGGTCGCGTGTGTGGGCGGTGATGGTCTTTTCGCCTTCCATTTGCCACGCATAGCACCAACCGGGCAGCAGCCACAGGCCAAGCGCCATGAGGGTGGTCGATAGCTTGGCGCGTAGGCTTTTGATGCGGAGGGTCATGGTGGCCTGGGGTTGTGTGATGGATTGGTTTCTGTAACCGAACACCTAGCAATATTTGTGCGCGCCGCCAAGCGGATGGCTAGCCCCTTTTTCAGGTGGATTGGCGCAACAGTGTTGCAGGGCTGCGCGGCCGGTTGTACCAATAAGGTACAGCCTGATCGGGACGCTGTCTGTGCAATGCCTCAAACGCTGCCGTTTTTACCCGCAGCAGACGGTTTTCAAACTTAATTCAAGTCGCCAGCAGCAAATATGCCGTGGTACGGATATTGCAAAACACGCCTACAAGCAAATTGCCTCCAAGCAGGGGCAAACATCTATTCAAAAGAAGACAAACCTAGGCCAACATGCGAAACCAACCCACTACCCCTATTTTGCTTAGACAAACATTGGTCACCGCTGCCATTGCACTCCTGTGCCCCACATTGACTGGTGCACAAACACTGGGCGAGGTGGTGGTGTCGGCCTCGCGCACCGAGCAGCGCAGTTTTGACGCACCTGCCGCCATTGGCTTGGTGGACCGCGCGGTGATTGAGCAAGGCGGGCCGCAGGTGAACCTGTCGGAGTCTTTGAACCGGGTGCCTGGCCTGACGGTGCTGAACCGGCAAAACTACGCGCAAGATTTGCAGGTGTCAATCCGGGGTTTTGGCGCACGCTCACCGTTTGGCATTCGGGGGATTCGTTTGCTGGTGGATGGCATTCCGGCCACCACGCCAGACGGACAAGGGCAAGGTTCAACCGTCAGCCTGACCTCCACCGAGCGCATCGAGGTGCTGCGCGGGCCGCTCGCGCAGATGTATGGCAACTCGTCGGGCGGTGTGATTCAGGCGTTTACCCGCTCTGCGCCTGACACGCCGGAGTTTGATGCATCCTTGTACACCGGCTCGTTTGGCATGCGGCGTACCGACTGGCAGTACGCAGGGCGCGTTGGCAGCTATGGCCTGGTAGCGGACTACAGCACGTTTGGGATTGACGGGTTTCGGGCCAACAGCGCAACCGAGCGCAAGCAGTTCAATGGCAAGCTGAGTTTTGATCCCAATGAGACGACCCAGGTGAATGTGGTGTTTAACCGCTTTGACATGCCCTTGGCACGCGACCCGCTGGGGCTGACGCAGGCCGAATGGCAGACCGACCCGACCCAGGCTGGCCAGAACGCAATTTCGCGGGGCGTACGCAAAATTGTGTTGCAAAACCAGCTGGGTGCGACCCTGGAGACACAGGTTGACTCCAGCCATTCGGTGTTGGTACGTGCCTACACCGGCACCCGAGACAACCTGCAGTACCAGGCCGGGGTTTTTGGCGTTACGCCCACCGGTGCCTGGGTCGGGCTGCAGCGAGGCTTCTACGGCGTGGGCCTGCAGTACAAAGCCCAGTCCAAGCTGGGCACGGTGCCTGTTAACTGGGTAGCAGGTTACGACTATGACTTGTCAAACGAGTTGCGCCAGGCGGGTAGCGCAGCCTTGGGCGAAAAAACCAGCACCACCCGCAATGAAGACAACCAGGCACAAAACAGC
Source organism: uncultured beta proteobacterium (assembly GCA_903944555.1). Lineage (GTDB taxonomy): Bacteria > Pseudomonadota > Gammaproteobacteria > Burkholderiales > Burkholderiaceae_C > Allorhodoferax. Next base: position 2,207 of record CAJASG010000454.1, on the reverse strand, counting down.
GACTTTTTTTTGCAAGGCACCGCCATGCTCTCAGAGCGCTGGTCTGCAGTGGCCGGGTTGCGCCGCAGCCAAGTCAACTTAAAAAGCGATGACCACTACTTTGCGGACGGGATCGACGGCTCTGGCTCGGTTTCATTTGGGCAAACCAGCCCAGTGCTGGGGCTGACCTTCCACGCCCATGAAAACTTGAACCTGTTTGCCACCTACGGCAAAGGCTTCGAGAGCCCCACTCTGAACGAGGTGGCCTATAGCGGGGCAGGCGTCGCGGGCTTTAACACCGGCATTCAGGCGTCCAGCAGCAAACATCTGGAGTTGGGTGCCAAATGGCAACCCAACCCCACGAGCCGGGTCGATTTCTCGGTGTACCAAATCCAGTCAAGCGATGAAATTGTGGTCGCCAGCAGCGCGGGCGGCAATACGCTTTACAAAAACGCCCCGGGTACCCAGCGCAATGGCTGGGAACTGGCGGGCAAGACCCTGATGACAGACAAAGTCAGCTTGACCTTGTCGGCGTCAAAGATTGATGCCACCTACTCTGAGGCATTCACCACGGGCACCACGGCGGTAGCCTCGGGCAACTACCTCCCCGGTATTCCGCAATTTTTCATATTCTCGGAGCTGCTGTGGACGCAGGCACCCACGGACGCGTCGCGCAAGGGGCGCGCCCTGGGCAGCCAAGCGGGGTTGGAGCTGACCCGCGCTGGCGACCTGTATGCCAACGACACCAACACCGCCTCGGCTGCCGGTTACACCAGCTGGAACATCAAGGCCAGCAACACCTGGAAAGTGGCCGGCAGCTGGCTGACCGCCTATGCCCGCGTTGACAACCTGACCGATGAAAAGTATGTCGGGTCGGTCATCGTCAACCAGGCTACATCGCGCTTTTACGAACCCGCACCGGGGCGTAACTGGATGCTGGGCCTTCGACTCAACGTGCCGCTGTAGGGGTCAATACATGGCTTGGGGCAGCGTTGATGCGACACAGGTAATGCGTGGGTTGTTTGGGCGCTGGCTGGTAGGTGCTGCGCTGGGCCTGTGTGCAAGTTCGACGGTTTGTGCGGGCGTAATGACCCAGCAGAGTCTGGCACAAGCCTTTCCAGCCCCCTTGATCATCGGTGACAAGGACGCCGCCTTGCCGGTGTGGCCCATCTTCAAGCAAGAACTCACCTCCACCCCCTTGATGGGGTATGCGTTTGAGTCGATTGACCTGGCTCCCATTCCTGGTTTTTCGGGCACACCGTTCAACCTGTTGGTAGCCTTGAACGCCAACGGTGATTTCATGGATGTACAGGTGCTCTCCCAGCACGAACCGGTGTTTTTGGAGGGCCTGGGCCCCGAGCCCATGCTGCGCTTTGTAGAGCAATACAAAGGCTTGTCGCTCAAGCAAAACATCAAAATAGGCGGCGGGCAAAACAACGGAGGCAACGCCAATGTGGTCATTCAGGGCGTGGCCAAGGCCACCGCGTCGGTGCGCATACTGAACCAGAGCCTGCTGTCGTCGTCACTCAAGGTGGCACGAGCCAAGATGGGCTATGCGCAAGGCCGCGACCCGGACCTGATCGCCCGCATCAAGCCCGAGGTGATGGACATCATGGGCTGGGACAAGCTGCTCAGCAAAGACTTGGTCAGCCAGAAAGTCTTTAGCAACCGGGAAGTCAACGCCGCCTTTGCCGGCACCGCCGCCGAAGACAGCGATGCCGAGGGCCGCGCTGCCCCTGACGCTGTGTTTGAGACCCTGTTTGCGACGCCCTTGCATGTGCCCAGCGTGGGGCGTAACCTGCTGTCGCAGCGCGATTGGGACTATTTGCAGGGCCGCCTGGAGCCCGGTGACAGCGCCCTGCTGGTGATGGCCAAAGGACGTTACTCGATGCTGGGCGATGAATTTACCCGCGGCGCAGTGCCCAGCCGCATCACCCTGCGCCAAGGCGAACTGCCGCTGGAGTTGCGTGACCTGGACATTGACCTTTACGAGCCACTGCGGGTGCCCGAGGCCTTGAAAGATGCCGAATGGAAAATTTTCAGGGTGATTGCACCCGCCGGGCTGGACCCGTCGCAGCCACTGGAATTCAGCCTGCGGGTTATTCGCACCAAGGGTGAGATGTATGGCGAGCGTGTTGGCAAAGACTTCATGGTCAGGACCGAGTTGCCCGACCGCTACTTTGAAGCCGCCGAGTCCGACAACAAGACCTGGCACTCCCTGTGGATGG
>CAJASG010000453.1 GCA_903944555.1 uncultured beta proteobacterium | reverse complement strand
TTTTTGAGCAAATACAAAATGCCATCGTTGTTTTGCTTCACAACCATGTCCTTGCGGGCCACCATCTTGGCCACGTCCATACTGACGCCCTTAACTTCAATGCCGTGCTCGGCAAAGTGGTGGTTGGCTTGGTCAAAATGCTCGGACGATTGCAGCAACGCCTTGGAGGGGATGCAACCCACATTGGTACAGGTACCGCCCGGTGCAGGTCCACCCTTGTCATTCTTCCACTCGTCGATACAGGCCACGTTAAAGCCCAACTGGGCTGCACGAATTGCAGCAATGTAGCCACCGGGGCCAGCGCCGATGACGACGACGTCAAATTGTTTACTCATGAGAATTCCTGTGTATTGGTTAAAGATAAACCCACCGATGGGCGAGACACAAGGTCAGGCCACACGGGTGGGTCTATGGAGGCAAGCCTTTAGATGTCGAACAGCAAGCGGGCTGGATCTTCCAGTGCTTCCTTCATCGCAACCAAGCCCAGCACGGCTTCACGGCCGTCAATAATGCGGTGGTCGTAGGACATGGCAAAGTAGTTCATGGGACGCACCACCACCTGGCCGTTTTCCACCATGGCGCGGTCTTTGGTCGCATGCACGCCCAAAATCGCGCTTTGTGGCGGGTTGATGATCGGGGTAGACATCATGGAACCAAAAGTACCGCCATTGGAGATGGAGAAGGTACCGCCGGTCATGTCTTCAATGCCCAGCTTGCCGTCCTTGGCCTTCTGGCCAAACTCGGCAATTTTCTTCTCAATCTCGGCAAAGCTCATCTGGTCGGCGTTGCGCAAAATCGGCACCACCAAACCACGGGGTGACCCCACCGCGATACCCACGTCGAAATAACCGTGGTAAACGATGTCGTTGCCGTCGACCGACGCGTTCAACACGGGGAATTTCTTCAAGGCATGCACTGCGGCCTTGACGAAGAAGCTCATAAAGCCCAGCTTCACGCCGTGCTCCTTCTCGAAACGGTCCTGCATGCGCTTGCGCATATCCATGACCGGAGCCATGTTGATTTCGTTGAAGGTCGTCAAAATAGCATTGCTGCTTTGCGACTGCAGCAAACGCTCAGCCACCCGGGCACGCAAGCGGCTCATCGGCACACGTTGCTCAGGACGGTCACCCAAGTTCACCGCTGGCGACGAAACCTGGGGTAAGGATGTGGTCCGAACGCCCGTGGGGATTGCGGCAACAGCTACTGTTTTAGGAGCAGAAGCCCCTGCAGCCACAGCACCCAGCACATCACCCTTGGTCACACGGCCATCTTTGCCGGTACCAGACACCGAACCAGACGCCAGGTTGTTATCCGCCATCAATTTGGCAGCCGCAGGCATGGCCACGCCGGCCTTGGAGTTGCTGACAGCAGCCGCCTGTGCTTGCGCAACAGGTGCTGTGGCAGCAGCCTGAGGTGCAGGGGCAGCAGCTCCCGCCTTGCCTTCGGTATCAATACGGGCAATCAGTTGCTCGGCCAAAACCGTTGCTCCGTCTCCCATGACCAACTCGACCAAAACGCCGGCTGCAGGTGCTGGCACCTCCAGAACAACCTTGTCGGTTTCAATTTCGATCAGGATTTCGTCGATCGCAATCGCATCGCCGACCTTTTTTTTCCACTGCAACATGGTTGCTTCCGCCACAGATTCAGAGAGCTGGGGCACTTTCACTTCTACGATAGCCATATGTATTCTTTCCGTATTTATTTAGTCAGCACAAAGCCTTTGAGCTTGCCGAAAGCGCCTTCGACCAGCGACTTTTGTTGCTCTTGGTGCAGGTGCGAATAGCCAACCGCTGGGGACGCAGACGCAGCGCGCCCTGAGTAGCCCAGTTTTTGCCCCTCAGCCATGTTTTCGTGCAGGTAGTGCTGCACAAAGAACCAAGCGCCCTGATTCTGTGGCTCATCCTGGCACCACACCACCTCGGTGGCATTGGGGTACTTTTTAAGCTCAGTCGCAAACGCTTTGTGGGGGAACGGATACAGCTGCTCGACGCGCAAGATAGCCACGTCGTCGCTTCCTCTTTCTTCGCGCTTTTTCACCAGGTCGTAGTACACCTTGCCGGAGCAGGCCACCACACGCTTGACCTTTTCAGCCTTGAGCACCTTGTTTTCCGGAATCACGGTCTGGAAGCAACCCTTGGTGAACTCACTCAATGGCGATGCTGCATCTTTTGCACGCAGCAAGGATTTCGGCGTCATGATGACCAAGGGCTTGCGCAAGTTACGCACCATCTGGCGACGCAACAAATGGAAGATTTGGCTGGAAGTGGTGGGCTGGCAGACCTGCATATTGGCGTCAGCACTCAATTGCATGAACCGCTCCAAACGTGCAGAGCTGTGCTCAGGCCCCTGACCTTCGTAGCCGTGCGGCAGCATCAAAGTGATGCCGTTTACACGGCCCCACTTCACTTCCCCGGAGGCAATAAACTGGTCAATCACCACCTGGGCGCCATTGGCAAAGTCGCCAAACTGCGCTTCCCAGATCACCAGTGTGTTGGGATCATTGGACGCGTAGCCGTATTCGAAGCCTAGAACCGCTTCTTCAGACAGAATGGAATCGATGACCACAAACGGTGCCTGCTTGTCCGCGACATTTTGCAACGGCACATAGGTACCAGCATCCCACTTTTCGCGGGCTTGGTCATGAATGACTGCATGGCGGTGGGTAAAGGTTCCCCGGCCACAGTCTTCACCGCTCAGACGCACGGGGTAGCCGCTGGCCACCAGGGAGGCAAACGCCATGTGTTCGCCCATGCCCCAATCCACGTTGATCTCACCACGACCCATCGCTGCACGATCGTCATACACCTTCTTGACCAACTGGTGTGGAGTCACACTAGATGGAATGGTTGTGAGTTTTTCAGACAGGCGTTTCCACTCTGTCAGTGGAATTGCGGTGTCACCCGCGTCTGTCCACTTCTTACCCAAGAAGGGCGACCAGTCCACCGCATATTTACTCTTGAAGTTGGTAAGCACCGGGTCCACCGTATGCTTGCCCGCATCCATGGCGGAGCGGTAGGCCTTGGTCATGTCGTCGCCCAACGTCGCGCCCAAGCCTTGGGTAGCGAGCTTATCGGCGTACAACTTGCGAGTACCTGGATGGGCCGCAATTTTTTTGTACATCAACGGCTGAGTCAGGCTGGGCGTGTCTTGCTCGTTGTGGCCCAGCTTGCGGAAGCAGGTGATGTCCACCACCACGTCTTGTCGAAACTCCATACGGAATTCAAGAGCAAGTTGAGTGGCAAAAACGACGGCTTCCGGGTCATCCCCGTTGACGTGCAGAACGGGGGACTCCACCATCTTGACGATGTCGGTGCAAAACGCGCTGGAACGCATATCGCGCGGGTCCGACGTGGTGAAACCGATCTGGTTGTTGATGATGATGTGCACCGTTCCGCCGGTGGTGTAGCCACGGGTTTGGGCCAGCGCCAATGTTTCCTGGTTCACGCCTTGACCACCAAAGGCCGCATCGCCGTGCACCAGCACTGGTAAAACCTGGCTTCCGGTAGGGTCGTCACGGCGGTCCATACGGGCACGCACAGAGCCTTCGACCACCGGATTCACGATCTCCAGGTGCGACGGATTGAACGCCAACGACAAGTGCACCGGACCACCCAAGGTGGACACATCCGAACTGAAACCTTGGTGGTACTTCACATCACCAGAGGTCAATTCCTCAGGCGCCGTGTGATCAAACTCGGCAAACAAGTCTGCAGGCATCTTTCCCAAGGTATTGACCAGCACGTTCAATCGACCACGGTGGGCCATGCCGATCACAATCTCTTGTACGCCCTTGGCTCCAGCTTGCTGGATCAGCTCATCCATGGCGGCGATGAAGCTCTCACCCCCCTCAAGGGAGAATCGCTTTTGCCCCACATATTTGGTGTGCAGAAAGCGCTCCAGGCCTTCTGCAGCGGTCAGGCGCTCCAGAATATGTTGCTTCTTTTCCGCATTGAACTGGGGCTTGCTGCGCGATGCCTCCAACTTTTGCTGCCACCAACGCTTCTGGTTCTGGTCGGTGGTGTACATGTACTCTGCACCAATAGTGCCGCAGTACGTTTCGCGCAAGGCATTCATCAGTTCGCGCAAGGACATAGAGTCCTTACCGAAAAATGTATTACTGGTGTTAAAAACGGCCTCTTGGTCCGCGTCGCTGAATCCGTAAAAGGACAGCTCCAGCTCGGGAATTTTGTCCCGCTCTGTGCGTTTCAACGGATCCAGGTCGGCCCAGCGTGCACCCACGTTGCGATAAGCCGCAATCAACTGCTGCGCGGCTGTGCGCTTGCGCCCCATTTCGGGATCGGAGCTGGCTTGAACCACTTTGGTACCGCCAGCCTTGGCACGTTCAGCAAACGCGTTGATGACCGGCTGGTGTGCTACGTCTTTGGAACTGCTACCGTCCACTGCAGGCACATGCTGCAGCGCATCAAAGTAGTCGCGCCAAGAATCTGGGACGCTACCTGGGTTCGCAAGGTAGTTCTCGTACATCTCTTCGACATACGGCGCATTGCCACCGAACAGGTAGGTATTGTTTTGGTAGGCTTGGTAAACCGTTGAAGCCTGGTTCACCCCTTGGGGTGTTGTCTCACTCATATTCCGCTGACCTCCGTTTCCCTTAGGGAAACATTAGCTGGTTAAAGCTCGTTAAATTAACCTTCCGCGACACGGCTGGACCGTTTTGCGGATGCGACTGTGGCATGGGAAGGGCCTATATTGCAATTCGAATTGTGCCACTGAATGGGACAACGTCATAAACTTTAGTGACTCAATTCGTCTCTACGGAACAACCAAATTTAGCACTACGTCAGCGAGGGGTAAGGTCCTCGCTGATAGCGAAGTGAGCTATCCAGCCATCAATTCCTTGATCTGCTGCAAGGCAGTCGGATCATCCATCGTCGTCAGGTCTCCGGCATCGCGTCCCTCACAAACCGCCTGGATCGCACGACGCAACATCTTGCCACTGCGCGTTTTTGGTAAGGTACTAACGAACAACACCCGCGCTGGGCGGGCAACCGCACCCAAGTCGTTGTCAACAAGCTTCATCACATCTCCCTCCAGCTTGCGACGGGATGCATCATCCAAAATCAGACTACTGTCCTTAAGGACTGCAAAAGCCATTGCAACTTGCCCCTTGAGTTGGTCTGCGACACCCACAACCGCAACTTCGGCAATGGCAGGGTGCGCGGAAATACTCTCTTCAATCTCACGGGTGCCGAGGCGGTGACCCGCCACATTGATCACATCGTCGGTGCGCCCCAGAATGAAGAAATAGCCATCGGCATCCCGAATGCCCCAATCGAACGTGCTGTACACCATTTTCCCGGGAACGCTGGACCAGTAGGTTTTGACAAAACGATCGTCATCACGCCAGACCGTCTGCAAACAACCCGGAGGCAATGGGCCCTCAATTGCCACAACACCCTTTTGGTTGGGCCCGGTCAGCTCCTCACCCGTCTGGTCATCCAACAGTTTGACGTTGTAGCCATAAACCGCCTTGCCAGGGGACCCAAACTTGCTGTTCGCCTTCTCAACGCCGTTGCACAGAGAAAGAATGGGCCACCCAGTCTCCGTCTGCCAATAGTTGTCAATGATGGGTTTACCCAAACTCTCACTGATCCACTTAGCCGTCGGCTCATCCAGTGGCTCACCCGCCAAAAACAGTGCCTTCAGGCTGGAGAGGTCATATTTCGTAAGCAAGGCCGGATCCTGCTTCTTCAGCACCCGAACTGCAGTGGGGGCGCTGAACATCACTGTGACCTTGTACTTCTCCACCAAACTCCACCAAATGCCGCCGTCGGGTCGGGGTGGAAGTCCTTCGTACATGATGGTCGCCATGCCCGCAATCAGTGGCCCGTAAATGATGTAGCTGTGCCCAACCACCCAGCCAATGTCGCTGGTCGAGAAAAACGTCTCACCCGCGTTGCCGCAGTAGATATGCTTCATGCTCGCCGCCAACGCAACAGCGTAGCCCCCGGTATCACGCTGAACACCTTTGGGCTTGCCCGTTGTGCCACTGGTGTACAGGGTGTAGCTAGGGTGGGTGGCATCGACCCATTCGCAAGGCACCACCGTATTGACATTCTTTTGGCGTATAGCGCCCCATACATGGTCGCGACCAGCTACCAAATTCATAGCAGCCAACCCGCGATCAATCAGCAAAACGGCTTCTGGCTTGTAGCTGGAGAGACGAATGGCCTCATCCAGCAAGGGTTTGTACTCCACCGCTTTGCCACCGCGGGAGCCCGCGTCGGCACTGACAATCAGCTTGGGCTCGGCATCTTCAATGCGTGAAGCAAGCGAACCGGAGGCAAATCCACCAAACACAACCGAGTGAATCGCACCAATGCGGGCGCAAGCCAGCATCGCAAACGCGGCCTCGGCAACCATGGGCATATAGATAAGAACACGATCACCCTTGCCCACACCCAGTTCCAGCAAACATGCGGCCATGCACTGCACTTCAACATGCAACTGCGCAAAGGTATAAGTCTTCTCGGTGTTGGTCTCTGTGGATACCGCGATCAGCGCGGGCTGATCAGCTCGGTCTTTCAGGTGACGGTCCACGGCGTTGTGGCACAAATTAGTCGTCCCACCGACAAACCAACGCGCGAATGGTGGATTGCTGTAATCGCAGACCTGCTGGGGTGCGGTATTCCAGTCTACGAGCTGGGCTTGCTCAGCCCAAAAGACATCCCGATCTTCTATCGAGCGTTTGTGAAAGTCTGCGTAGGCGGTCATTATGTGTCTCCGTTCGGGTCGTTGAAACTGAATTCATAATTATGAGCAAGCAACTTGCTAGAAGCTGACTTCATTCCGCCACGACATCCACGCACCGCTATTTGATCAGCGATTGCATCTCTTTAAAGGCTGGATGCTCAGCACCTCGAATCCACTCGAACGCGACCATCTCCGTCGTAACCAACTCGGCACCGGCACCAGCCAATCGATCAAATGCCGCATCGCGGTTGCGCTCTGTGCGCGAACTGCAGGCGTCGGTCACAACCCACACATCAAACTCATCTTCCAGAAGGTCCAAAGCTGTTTGCAACAAGCAAACATGCGCCTCGCACCCCGCCAATACAATCGTGCCGCGTTCAGATGCATCTGGCGCAGGCTTTTGCAAATGCTTGGGCAAACTACGTGCATTGCCTTGTACAGGTTTAGCAGGCGGACGCAACCATTCGCCCAAGCCCTCTTCGACCGCACTGAACTGCATCTTTCCCAGAAGCCTAGCGCCAGCAAGCTTCAGGGCATCCCCCAAGTCAGGCACACTCGCTCCCAACTTGGACGGGTTTTGTTCAGTGACGAATACCGGCACATGCAGCAAAGCTGCCAGCCGAGCCAAGCGAATGGCGTTGTCGATCACGCCACGCCCATCCAACATCGCGGGCATCAAGCGAATCTGGTAATCCACCAGTACCAACTGGGACTCATCTGAATCTAACAACATAGGCAACTTTCAAAAATGAAGGGTTGAGCATAACCAATCACATACAAGATGCGCGCATACGATTGAAAGACTACACCGTCGCAGCACGTTCCGCCAAGCACCGCACGAAAGACGCGCGCAGTCTAAAAATCTCATATAAATCAACACTTTGCCACTTAGAGTTCAAGAATCACCTGCCTTGACATTGTCAATTCGCCCAGTTAAGCTGCTCCGATGCGAAAATTCACGACCATCGTCTGCCTGTTGCTGGCAACCGCTGCGCAAGCCGATCCCACTGGGTCGACAGCGCCCGGGGATGAGATGACGCGGTTTTTAGCCGATCGCGGTTTACTGACCCGTATTGGGGAAGTCGGTAACAAAGTTGAGGCCAAAGCCTCTGAGCTGGTCTTAAACGCTATGGCATTTCTTGGAGTGCCGTACAAGCGCGGCGGCAACAGCTTTGAAACTGGCTTTGACTGCAGTGGCTTCGTCCGCGCAATTTACGAGCAAACCGCGGGTTTTATTTTGCCGCGCCGCGCGGAACAGCAAGCTGCCGCTACCCAAAAAATTGAACAAGTAGACCTTCAGCCAGGAGACTTGGTTTTTTTCAACACTATGCGTCGGACATTCAGCCACGTCGGCATCTA
>CAJASG010000452.1 GCA_903944555.1 uncultured beta proteobacterium | reverse complement strand
TCAAAAGCGAAGGTTTTCCAGCGATTAATCTTGCTGTCGAGTCGTTCGCATTCAGCGTGTGCGACTCTTTTTTGGGCTGGAAACTTCAACTTTTGAGGAAGCAATCATGAGTAATTTGCGTATATTTGACCCTGTAGTGAACGACCCTTTTGAGTCCATGTTTCGACGCTTTTTGTCGCCAATCCGAATGGAGATGGACAACGGTGCGCTGGAAATGCGCGTGGACGTTACCGAGATTGACGGTATGTACAAGGTGCGTGCCGATATCCCGGGTGCGAAGAAGGATGACATCAATGTGCGCATCGATGGAAATTTGGTCCAGATTGACGCGGAAATGAAGCGTCAAAAAGACACCAAGGAGAGTGGCGGGAAAGTGCTCCGCAGTGAGCGCTGGGAGGGCGCGGTGTCGCGCGCCTTTACCGTGGCTCAGGATGTGGATGAGTCCAAGGTCTCCGCCAAGTACGAAGATGGTGTGTTGACCCTGGAGTTGCCCAAGAAGGCGACAAGCACGGCCAAGAAGATCACGATTCAGTGACCCCCGGGTGCGCCGGGACAGCCTGATGACTTCAGGTGGTGCGGGCTCGGCCGCCTTTTTCGGCCCAGGTTCGGGTCCAGCGCAGCTGCATCACCCGCAGCATGACCAGCATGACGCACGCCAGACCAGCGAAGATTACAAACCCCCAAGCATAGGTGCCCAGGTACTGCTTGGACAGGCCCATGGCGTTGGGCACCAGGCCACCGCCCAAGGCGCCGAACTCCCCAATCATGGAGCCTGCGACGGCTGTGGACGTAGGCCAGCGCAGGGGCACCAGTTGAAACAGCGCGCCATTACCGGCGCCCAAGGCAGCAAAACACAACATGATGAGCAAGGTGGTGCCGACCAGCGAGGTGGTGGCCAGTGCACACAGCGATAGGGTTGCGGCCACGCTCACCAGCACCAGCGTCAGGGTGTTGATGCCGCCCCAGCGGTCGGAAATCCATCCGCCAAACACGCGCAGCGCAGCCCCCATGAAGGCGGCCAGCATGGTGAGTTGACCGGCCTGCACTTTGCTCACGCCAAACTGGTCGTAGTAGTAGGTGGGCAAGAATGTGGCCAGGCCAATAAAGCCGCCAAAAGTGATGGCGTAAATCAGGCTGAAGGCCCAACCGTCTTTTTCAAACAGGCAGGCAATGTGTTCCTTGAATGTGGCGTGGGCATCCAGATCATCGGGTTCCTTGGCAAACACCACCATCACCACCATGGGGATAAGAATCGCAATGGCTGCCAAGCCGTACACGGTAACCCAGCCAAAAGCTTGTGCCAATGGTGGCGCAATCAGCACCGACACCGCAGTGCCGACGTTGCCCGCACCCACCAAGCCCATGGCCAGGCCCTTGTGTTTGGCGGGGAAGGAACCCGCACCCAACGACAAGGCCACGCCAAAACTGGCACCGGCGATGCCCAGCAGTACGCCCATGGCCAGCAAGTCATTGAAGGTGTGCACAAAGAAAAAACCAAACAGCATGGCCACCGCAATCAGGCCCATTTCCACCAGGGTGGCTTTTTTGCGGCCAATGTACTGCGACAGGATTCCCAGTGGAAAACGCATCAGCGCACCCGCCAGAATGGGAACGGACAGCATTAAGCCCTTTTGGGCTGGGCTAAGGTTGAAGGTCTCGGAAATAAACGGCGCCATGGCGCCGTTTAGCACCCAGATGCAGCACGAAAACGCAAAGTACAAAAAGGCTGCAAAGAGGGTGGGCGAGTGACCGCTCTTCAAAAAACTACGAAATCCCGACATGGTGCACTGTTCCTAAAATGGGTGGACCCATGCACCAATGCGAAACTCGTGCCAGTTCCTTACACGTTCTGCCTTGTCTTTTTGCACGCCAAGGTGCACTTCTTAGGTGGAGTTGGTGCGCGACTCAAAAAGGTGCGCACCATATTGGCTTCAACTCTATGTGTGGGCCAGCACCAGAGCATCGAATTGTTCAATGGGCACGGGTCCACCGAACAAAAATCCCTGGTAGGCGAAGCAGCCAATGCTGGCTAGAAATTCGCGTTGCTCTTGCGTCTCTACCCCCTCGGCCACGACCGCCAGTCCCAGACTATGGCCCAAGGTGACGATGGTGCGGGCAATCGCCGCATCGTTGGGGTCCGTCAGCACGTCGCGTACGAACGAATGGTCGATCTTGAGCAGATCCAGCGGGAGCTGTTTGAGGTAGCTCAGGGACGAGTAGCCGGTGCCAAAGTCGTCCAGCGAAAAGCCGACGCCAACCGCCTTCAGCGTGTTCATCTTGACAATGGTGTCTTCGACGTGATGAATCAACACGCTTTCGGTCAGCTCCAGGCGCAATCGGCTTGCATTGGCTCCGGTGCGTTGTAGTGTGTTTAGCACCAGCGATACAAAATCGGGTTCACGCAATTGCCGGGCACTGACGTTCACGGCCAGAGTCAAGTGCGCCATTTCGGGGCGTTGTGCCCACAGCGCCAGCTGTTCGCAGGCCGTCTGTAAGACCCAGCGACCCAAGGTAAAGATCAGGCCCGTCGACTCCGCCAGTGGAATGAAGTCCGCCGGCATGACCAGCCCCCGGTTCGGTTGCTGCCAACGCACCAGGGCTTCGGCCCCTGTGACCCGGCCATCACTGCCAAACATGCCTTGGAAATGCAGCTCCAGTTCTTCACCACCCTGCAAGCCATCCCGCAGGTCCGACTCCAGCGCGACCCGGCTTTCCACCTCCGATTGCATCCCGATATCAAAAAAGCGCAAGGTGTTGCGCCCGCTGGCCTTGGCCTGGTACATGGCCAAATCCGCCTGCTTGAGCAGATCGTCCACCCACTGCGCATCACCGCCGAATAGGGTGATGCCAATACTGGGTGAACTGCGGTGATCGCGCCCAGCCAGTTGGTAGGGGCTGTTGAGCGAGGCGAGGATTTTCTGCCCCACTGCTTCGGCCTGAGCGGCCGCTTCCAGTTCGTCGTCGTTCAGGTCTTCCAACACCACCACGAATTCGTCGCCACCCAGGCGTGCCACCGTGTCGGCTTCGCGTACGCATGTCACCAGTCGTTTGGCGACTTGCTGCAACAGCAAATCTCCGACGTCGTGCCCCAGGGTGTCGGTGAGGGTTTTGAAGTTGTCCAGGTCGATAAACAGCAGGGCACCGCGCATGCCGTGGCGTGCGTTGATTTGCAAGATTTTTTTCAATTGCTCCAGCAACAGGCGCCGGTTGGGCAGGCCGGTCAAGGCGTCATAAAAGGCCAGACGGTGGATTTGTTCTCCGGCCTGCTTTTTGGCCGTGATGTCGCGCCCGATGCCCCGGTAGCCCTTGAATGTCCCGTCCGCATGAAACATGGGTGTACCACTGACCGATGCCCAGTGCATGCGCTCGGCACTGTCAGGCAAGCGGAGCTCAAAATCCCGGAACTCCTGGCGCGCATCAAGCACCGCACGGTGGCGATCCCAGTCCGCTTCGTTCAGGTTGAGCGTTTGCACGTCCCAGCGGAACTTTCCGATATGGTCGTGCGCGTTGAGTCCCGTGCTTCCAAAAACTTCGCCACTGACCAGGGTGAAGCGGTAGTTTTCATCCTGCTCCCAGTACCAGTCAGACGACAGGTGGGTGAGCGTGCGAAAGCGGTCTTCGCTCTCGCGCAGCACGGTGTCGGTCTGTTTGCGCGCTGCAATGTCACGCCCGACACCCCAGTACCCCATGAACACGCCCTGGCTGTCAAAAACGGGCACCCCACTGACCGAGATCCAGACCCAGTTGCCATCGTGGGTGGGGCGTTGCATTTCAAATTCGTGAAACGTCCGGCGGGCTTGCAGTACGGCGCGGTGGGCAGCCCACTGTGCATCGGTCACCCCCGCGTGGAGCAGTTCCCAACGGGTCCGGCCCAAGCAGTTGCCGGGGTTGATCCGGCTGTCGGCAGGGAAACTGTCGCTCATGCGCGTGAACCGGAAATTTGCGTCCTGCTCCCAGTACCAGTCGGAGGTCAATTCGGTGAGCGCGCGAAAACGCGATTCGCGCACACCCACACTGCACCATGTGGCGGGCTTGTGTTCGGTGAGTTCGGTGTTGATACCTGAGAGCCGGGTTGGCTTGCCAGCCGTATCCCGACGGATATGGGCACGTGTCAGCACGGGAACATAGTGCCCCTGTATGTGCCGCAGGCGGTGTTCCAGTTGGAAGCCTTCTTCAGTACTCGCCAAGGCCGACGTGAGCACTTCGTCGAAACGTTGTCCATCATCGGGGTGGCAAAAACTGGCCCACAAGGTTGCGGCGGTGGGCAGTGCATTGACTTCATAACCAAGCGTTTTCCACCACTGCGGTGCGAAGTAAACGTCGCCGGAAATCAGGTCCCAATCCCAGTGGGCGTCTTGGGTGACGCGCGCACTGCACTGCAATGGCTCTTGCATTCGTAGGGGGTCTAGCAGCGGGAAGGGGGGCTCCATAGGCTGCCGATTATGCAGCCATACGGACTTTCTGTGAGGGCAATTTTGGTCCCGATTTGGGGTCGCCCGAGTGACATAAGTCAATCCTGGTAGCCGGGCTTTCTGCTACCAGCTGGCGCGCGTGTGCCGCGGTTCAGGCGGCCGTCTTTTCGACGTGGGCCTGGCGGGTGTACAGGAAGTCGATCACCGCCTTGCGGTACTGCAGGTACTGGGCGCTGTCGGCCAGTGCCACCCGATTGCGGGGCCGGGGCAGCTCCACCGCCAGCACTTCGCCAATGGTGGCGGCCGGCCCGTTGGTCAGCATCACGATCTTGTCGGACAGCAGCACGGCCTCGTCGACATCGTGCGTCACCATCACCACGGTGCTGTGGGTGCGGGCCACAATCTCCAGCAACTCGTCTTGCAGTTTGGCGCGGGTGAGTGCATCCAAGGCGCCAAAGGGTTCATCCATCAGCAAGACCTTGGGCTCCATGGCCAGCGCCCGCGCAATGCCGACACGTTGCTTCATGCCGCCGGAGATCTCACCGGGGCGTTTTTGCGCGGCCGGGGTCAAGCCAACCAGTGCCAGGGCCGCGTCGGTGCGGGCCATCAACTGGGCTTTGTTTTCGGACGGTGCGCCCACGCTTTTGGATCCGGCACCAAAGACGCGCTCCACGCCCAGGTAGACATTCTCAAAGCAGGTCAGCCACGGCAGCAGGGAGTGGTTTTGGAACACCACCGCACGCTCGGGGCCGGGGCCGGCGATCTCGCGGTTGGCGCACAGCAGTGTGCCCGCTGTGGGCATGGTCAGCCCGGCGATCAGGTTGAGCAAGGTGGACTTGCCGCAACCCGAGTGGCCGATCAGGGTCACGAACTCGCCTTTGGCGACGTTCAGGTTGATGTCACGCAGCGCGGGGAAGAAACCCTTCTTGGTCTTGAAGGTTTGCGCGACGTTTTGGATTTCGATAAATTTTTCGTTCATGATTTCACCTCTTCAAATGTGAACGCTGTCGCAATCTTGATCAGCGCATATTCCAGAACCAGGCCCACGATGCCGATCACGAAGATGGCGATGATGATGTTTTTGACGTTCAGGTTGTTCCACTCGTCCCAGACCCAAAAGCCGATGCCCACGCCGCCGGTCAGCATCTCGGCCGCCACAATCACCAGCCAGGCCGTACCCACCGCCAGGCGCACGCCGGTCAGCATGTAGGGCAGCACCGAGGGGAACAGGATCTTGGTCACGATCTTCCACTCGCTCAGGTTCAGCACGCGGGCCACGTTCATGTAGTCCTGTGGCACCCGTTGCACACCCACGGCGGTGTTGATGATCATCGGCCAGATCGAGCAGATGAAGATGGTCCAGATGGCGGCCGGGTTGGCACCCTTGAACACCAGTAGGCCAATCGGCAACCAGGCCAGTGGCGACACCGGGCGCAGCAGGCTGATCAGCGGGTTGAACATGCGGCTCAAAAACTCAAACCGCCCGATCATGAAGCCGGCCGGAATGCCCACCGCTGCGGCCAGACCAAAGCCAAGCGCCACCCGCTCCAGCGAGGCCAGCACGTTCCAGCCCACGCCCTGGTCGTTCGGGCCCTTGCGGTAGAACGGATCGCTGAACAGCACCACGGCCTGCTTCCACGTCTCCCACGGGCTGGGAATGCTGCTGGCGGTGCCTATGCTGACCAGCGCCCAAATGCCGATCAGCAACCCCAAACCAAACAGGGGTGGCAACACCGTCAGCGCGAGGCCGCGCCAGTCGGTGGGCGGCTTGCGCACAGCAGGCCGCTCCCGAGGTAGAGGCTGCGCCACGACAAAAACTTCTGAGTCATTTAGGGTTGTAGCCCCCGTAGAAGCTGCGCGAGCAGCTTCTTTTTTGATAGCAGAAGACGGTGCTTCTTCCGCCAGTGGTGCGTGTAAAACGGCGCTGACCATGGTGTGCTCCTTGCGTGTTGGGGCTTGTTAGGCCTTGATCTTGAAACCGTCGGCGTATTTCTTGGGGTCTTTGCCGTCCCACACCACACCGTCCATCAGCTTGGCTGAGCGCATGACATCCTTGGGCACCGGGGTCTTGGTCGCAGCGGCCGCCTGCTTGTAGATGTCGATCTGGTTGATCTGCTTGGCCACGCCCAGGTAGTCCGGGTGGTCTTTCAGCAGGCCCCAGCGCTTGTGCTGGGTCATGAACCACATGCCGTCGCTCAGATAAGGGAAGTTGACGGCACCGTCGTTGAAGAACTTCATGTAGTTGGGGTCGTCCCAGGTCTTGCCCATGCCGTTTTGGTAGCGGCCCAAAATGCGCTGGTTGATAGCGTCCACACTGGTGTTCACATAACTCTTGTCGGCAATGGTTTCGGCCATCTTGGTTTTGTTGGACAGGCTGGCGTCGATCCACTGGCTGGCTTCCAGAATCGCAGCGGTGACGGCGCGGGCGGTGTTGGGGTATTTCTTGACAAAATCGCCAGTGGTGCCCAGCACCTTTTCAGGGTGGTCTTTCCAGATGTCCTGCGTGGTGGCGGCTGTGACACCAATGCCGTCAATGATGGCGCGGTGGTTCCAGGGCTCGCCCACGCAAAAACCGTCCATGTTGCCCACCCGCATATTGGCCACCATTTGCGGTGGTGGCACGGTGATGACCTTGGCGCCGCTGACGGGGTTGATGCCGTTGGCCGCCATCCAGTAGTACAGCCACATGGCGTGCGTGCCGGTGGGGAAGGTCTGGGCAAAGGTGTATTCGCGCTTTTCAGCCGCCATCAGCTTGGCCAGGCCGGCTCCGTCCACGGCACCCTTGTCGGCCAGCTTCTTGGAAAGGGTGATCGCCTGGCCGTTGTTGTTCAAGGTCATCAGCACGGCCATGTCTTTTTTGGCCCCGCCGATACCCAAATGCACGCCATAAATCAAGCCGTAGAGCACATGGGCAAAGTCCAGCTCGCCGGTGGTGAGCTTGTCGCGCACACCTGCCCAGCTGGCTTCTTTGGTGGGGATGATCTTGACACCGTACTTTTTGTCAAAACCCAGCACCGAGGCCATGACAACACTGGCGCAATCGGTCAACGGGATGAAGCCAATTTTGACTTCGGTTTTCTCCGGGGCATCCGACCCTGCGGCGTACACCACCGAGCGCAAGGCGGGTGTGATGCCAATGGCCCCCAGGGTGGCGGTTTGCAGCACGGAGCGGCGGCTGAGTTTGGAATTGAGAAGATCGGTCATGGCAAAACTCCTTAAAAAGAAAACAAAAAAGGCGTCCGCACAAGGCCCAAAACGCATGCAGCATTTCGAACCTGTGGGGACGCCTTTGTCCTGTTACGCAGTTCCCGTTCCGCCTTTAGACCGGGTCTTGCGCATGACCCTTGCGGGTCTCGGAGTTATCTATGCAATGACTGTGCCAACTTGGTTTGTTTGACTTCTGCTATAAAAAGAGTAGCTGCTTACGCACGTTCCATAAGGGTTTCAGCCCTATTTGACATGAAATTTCTAGTGAGGCACTGTTTTTGTGCGATGCACCTAATAAGGCAATCCGTGGTGGTGGGGCTGTAGGGTGGTGGGGTGGCACAGGGTTCTGCGCAGGTAACGGAGGAGGCCGACGGCCGGGGGACCCGGAGCAGAACCCTGTGCCACCCTACCGCCCTGTCCCCTAAGCCAGCAAGTCCGCCACATCCAGCATGCGCTGGGCCACGTCCACCAGTTTCAGGTTCTTGTCCATCGCCGTTTTTCGCAGCTTGGCATAGGCGG
>CAJASG010000451.1 GCA_903944555.1 uncultured beta proteobacterium | reverse complement strand
ATCTCATCGATGTAGCGCATGTCAAACACTTCAATGCCCATGTCATGCACCAGCCGTTTTTCGCCCTCATCCACGCTGCGAATACCGATTTGGCGAATCTGCTTGGGGTTGAGCGCGGGGATGTGGCCGCCGATTTCAATCAGTTCCTGTGGCCCTTGCCCGCACAGGCAGGCCACCGGCATGCCGTGGATGTTGCCGCTGGGCGTGAGCGTGGCGGTGTTGAAATCCGCATGGGCATCGAACCACAGCACGCGCAGCTTTTTGCCGGTGTCGCGGCAGTGGCGGGCCACTGCGCTGATGGATCCAATCCCTAAGCAGTGGTCGCCACCCAGCATGATGGGCAAGCGCCCGGCGGACAGTTCGGCGTACATGGCGTCGTGCAGCAACTGGTTCCACCGCACCACTTCCGGCAGGTGGCGAAAGCCGTTGACGGCCTCGGTCCATGGATTGGCCGGGCCTTGCAGGTTGCCGCAGTCTTTGACATCCAGGCCAAACTGACGAATGGCGTCGGTAATGCCAGCAACCCGCAGCGCCTCAGGCCCCATGCGGGCCCCCAGCGAGCCAGCGCCAATGTCGGTAGGGACGCCAATGAGGCTCACGCCCCCTGGAGCACGGTGGGCGTGGGAGGGCGCGGAGGTATTCATGCCGCCAATGCTAATGCAACAGGCGCAGGGCGAATCAGGCTGAACAGGTCTTTCGGATCGACCAGGTTGGGGATCAGGGACACGCGTTGGCCCAGGCCCATCTCGGTGGCCACATCGCGGAGGTAGCGCAGTGAGGAAAAGTCTTCCAGTGCAAACCCCACCGAGTCAAACAGCGTGACCTGTGCAGGGGAGGTACGCCCTGCAGCAGTGCCCACCAGCACTTGCCACAATTCAGTGACGGCGAAGTTGGCGGGCAGGTGTTGCAAGTCGCCTTCGATGCGGGTTTGCGGCTCGTACTGCACAAACACGTCGCAGGCGCGCAGCACGTCGGGGTGCAGTTCGGTCTTGCCGGGGCAGTCGCCGCCCACACCGTTGATGTGCATGCCGGGCTCCAGCATCTCCGGGGTCAGGATGGTGGCGTTGGTCTTGTCGGCGGTTACGGTGGTGACGATGTCGGCACCGTGCACCGCTTGGGCAATGCTGTCGCACACCGTCAAGCGCAGAGTGGTGTGCTTGAGGTTGTTCAGCAGTTTTTGCGTGGCAACGGGGTCGGTATCAAACAGGCGTATCTCTTCAATACCCAACAGGTGGTGGAAGGCCAGTGCCTGGAACTCAGCCTGCGCGCCGTTGCCGATCAAGGCCATGCTTTTGCTGTTGGGGCGGGCCAGGGTGCGCGCTGCCACGGCCGACATGGCGGCGGTGCGCAGTGCGGTGGTCAGGGTCAGCTCGCTCAGCAATTCCGGGGTGCCGGTGTCTACATCGGCCAGCACGCCAAACGCCATCACGGTGGGCAAGCCCACTTGCGTGTTCTTGGGGTGGCCGTTGACGTACTTGAAGGTGTAGGTCTTGGCGTCGGCAATGGGCATCAATTCAATCACGCCCTCGGGCGAGTGGGCCGCCACGCGGGCGCATTTGTCAAAATCTTGCCAGCGCTTGTAGTCGGCCTCAATGTAGTCCGCCATGCGTGCCAAGGTGGCGGCCGCGCCAACCTGGGTGACGATGGTGGCGACGTCTTGCACGCTGAGAAACAGGGTTTGGGCCAATGGGGCGCGTTGGAACGGGGCGCGTGTCATGGTGGAGTCTCCGAATAGTTTGGAGTAGTCTCCCAAAGGGGCGTGCCAATGTAAATCGCCAGTTGTGCTGGCTTTTTGATAAATATCTGTCATAACGGCATCCAAAAATGCCAAAATGACACTATGGACGCTACAGATCAACAGTTGATATCCCTTTTGCGCAAAGACGCCCGCACCAGCGTGGCGACTTTGGCGGCTAAGCTCGGCGTGTCGCGCGGCACGGTGAGCAACCGCATCACCAAGCTCGAAGATGCGGGCACCATCGTCGGCTACACCGTGCGCCTGCGCCCGGATGCCCAGCCCAACGAGATCAGCGCCTGGATGAGTGTGGCAGTGGAAGGCAACGAGACCCGCTCCGTCATTGGCAGCCTTTTGGGTGAGCCCGGCGTGGCCTGCCTGCACGACACCAACGGCCGCTGGGACTTGTTGGCTGAGTTGCGGGCCGCCAATCTGTCGGAACTGTCCCAAATTCTGGAGCGCATCCGGCTGGTGCGTGGCATCAGCAGCACCGAAACCAGTATTCATTTAGAGACCTACCGTTTGTCATGACCAGCACCACTTCTGATCTGGACCGCATCGATCTCAAAATCCTGAACTGTCTGCAGGAAGATGGCCGCATCTCCAACCTGAAGCTGGCCGAAACTGTGACACTGTCGCCCACCGCCGTGCTGGCGCGGGTGCAGCGCCTGACCAAAGACGGCTACATCCTGGGCTATGAGGCGCGCCTCAATCCGCTGAAGTTGGGTGCCGGCATGATGGTGTTTGTCGAGGTGCTGTTGGACAAAACCACGCCCAACGTGTTTGATGCCTTCAAAGCGGCGGTGCAGGTGCGCGCCGAGATCATGGAGTGCCACATGGTGGCGGGTGGTTT
>CAJASG010000450.1 GCA_903944555.1 uncultured beta proteobacterium | reverse complement strand
GACATCGTCGAAAACCAATAGTCTGGATCGGCTAGTACGTAATGTTTTGGTTTTATAACTTCATACAAATCCGATTCAACAAATCCATTGACACAAAATACATCTCTTGCCTGGAATATATCCAAATTCTCTTTTCCATCAGTGGCTAAAGATGGGCCATTACCTAAAACAAAACAAGTATCTTCTCTGGGGAATTCTGTCGACACAGCCACAGGGTAGCTCGACATAGTCGCAACTACTCGCAATTGGCTTATAGTACTTCTCAAATGTTGAAGACCGATTATCGCCAGCGAATAATGTGACTTGTGTGCTATCCATAGCAGCAATTTCACAAATCTAACTAAATTCTGAAACGCACGCATTTTTATTTAACCTTTGATTGAATTTGTAGATTTTCATAGAAAACAATCCCATTCCAAAGCAGTCCCACGGACCATATCCCGCTTCACCGTCATACCTAACACCATCCCCATATATTTGGTTGGCAAACCCAGCCCCGGTCGAATCGAACGAACATTCTCTTTGGTCAGCACATCGCCCGCCTTCAAGGCGTTCACTACATACAACGACCGCCGAAACACCAACGATTTTTTCTCTGCCTCTGTGGCACCGTAGCTGATCTTCCCAAGTGCTTGCCAGGCGCGCTCCGCCTCAGTAACAAGCTGCGCCATCTCTGCCGGTTCCATTGAGAAAGTGCTGTCAACCCCGCCGTCGGCACGGTTGAGTGTGAAGTGTTTCTCAATAACGGTTGCGCCCAGTGCCACGCTGGCGACCGATACGCCCACGCCCATGGTGTGGTCGGACAAGCCGACTTCGCAGTCGAATAGTTCACGCATATGTGGGATGGTCAGGATGTTGGTGTTGCCGGCCGTGGCCGGGTAGGTGCTGGTGCACTTAAGCAGAATCAGGTCTTTGCAACCAGCCTCGCGGGCGGCGCGTACTGTGTCATCGAGTTCGGCGATGCTGGCCATGCCGGTGGAGATGATCATTGGTTTGCCGGTGGCGGCGACGCGGCGGATCAGCGGCAGATCGGTGTTTTCAAATGAGGCTATTTTGTAGCACGGCACCTCCAGACTTTCCAGCAGGTCTACCGCCGTGTCGTCAAACGGGGTACTGAATGCGACGATGCCCAGTTCACGCGCTCGCTCGAAAATCGGTTGGTGCCATTCCCACGGGGTGTAGGCCTGGCCGTAAAGTTTATAGAGCGATGTGCCCGCCCACAGGCTGTTCGGGTCGCTGATATGAAACTCGCGCTCATCCAGATCCAGCGTCATGGTGTCGGGCGTGTAGGTCTGAATCTTAAGCGCATGCGCACCCGTCTTGGCCGCGGCCTCAACGATTTCCAAAGCACGTTCGAGTGACTGGTTATGGTTGCCTGACATTTCGGCGATGATGAATGGCGTCTGGCCAGCACCGATTTTTCTATTACCGATGGTGATCATTTGTCTATTCCTGTCGGTGATTCTTTGGCAACCCATTCACGCTTAAGCATGCCGAAGCAGACCAGGTCATGATAAGTAGCGCCGTCGAAATGCTGGTCACGCAGTATTCCCTCTTGCACGAAGCCGAGCGATTTATGAAATTCAATTGAGGGCTGATTCCAATGCAGTGCTTGCCCGCAAATTTTGTGCAGGTTTTCTCTTTTGAATGCGTGGTTCAACGCAGCGAACCCGAGTTTCCTGCCCGTCCCTTTCGGCGCATCAGGGGCGGCGTAAAAGCCCCAGTCCATCACCCCTACGTAGCTAGTTTCCTTGAATTGGATAAACCCACAACACTTCTCATCTATTTCTAACACCAGTAGTTCTATACCCGTGTTCTGCGATACGCGATTAAACCATGACGCATGCTCTTCGACTGAAATTTCATGTTGCGTAAGCATATAACGTCGAATTTCGGTGTGATTGCGTAATTTCAACACGCTGTCGAGATCAGCTGTGGTCATCAGTCTCAGACAACCTTGGTTCGTAGTGCTATGAACCATGGCATTCGCTAAGAGTAAGAGCCTCCATCACACGACTTGTACCTTGACCGTCGGTGATCAAACAACTTTTTTGACTTAATTGACTTAACGCATCAGTTGTAACAAGCAAGCTGAGCATTGATTGCAGGGTGTGAGGAAAAGCATCCACCCTATCAAGTGACTTCACACTCCCACTTTGCTCAAGTGCAGCGGCACCGCCACGCTGATTCTCTGCGAGTACCACAATCAAGGTAGGCAACCCCAAACAACACCGCTCCCACGATGCGCCACCTGCGGCACCTATGGCTAGGTCGCTATAAGCCATCAGTTGTGCCATGTTATTGACATTAATCTTTACCTCTGTTGGTTGCTGCATCTGTTTTGCGAGCAACTGAACGCGCTCTAGCCAAGGTGCGTGTTGGCCCATCACAACGGTAATGCGCAAGTCCGCTGGCAGCTGGCAATTCTGCAGTGCCTCAAGCACTTTGCCTGTTGCATCGGCTTGATCCACACCACCCATCGTAATCAACAGGTGTTCGAGTTGCGGTGCGGCACGGCGGCGCAAACTTTCGTCGCGCAGGCCGGCGAATTCAGGGCGCAGCAATGCATACAGTGGCCCCGCAAGAACGGTGCAACCCGCGGGCACAAGCTGGCTATAGTCAACCGCATCACGGCCTAAATTTTGATCAAGCAAAAGATCACAGTCGTGTGGTCGGTCGGCCAGATCATCAATCACCATCAGTTTGCGACACAGTGGGCGCAGCGCTTGCTCCCAGCACGCATTGATCGCGTAGTGATCGACAATCAGCCAGTCGACCGCCGTTGTGCCAACGCCGATCTTTGACTGCGCGGCATCGGCAGCCCAATCAGCACCGAGCCAAGCAGCGTAGTTTGACTGCGTTTCAACTGACACTTCGTTAATGATAGGCGTCTCGGTAGCCGTCGGTAACACACTTACCGTAAAACCACGTTGAAGGATCTGCGCGATCAAATTGCCCGGAAGCGCGCGACAAATGAAATGGCAT
>CAJASG010000449.1 GCA_903944555.1 uncultured beta proteobacterium | reverse complement strand
TATGAACGCGCTGGTGACCAGAAAAGCCAAGTCCAACTTGTCTTTCATTTTGATCTGTCGCAGCCTGGCCACTGGCATGAGTGCGCATAATGGCTGCGGCCAGGATGGTTGTGATTTCAGATGCGCGCTGGTGCGCTGACAGCTGTTCGGGGGGAGTAAGTTTGATAAGTTTCATGGTTTGCAAAGGGCATTTGAAAGACCCGGAAATCATGATTCAAATCCTCCAAGACGATGGGTAACGTAGGGCAATAGAGGGTAATTGGATGAAGATTTTTGGACTTGCGCTGGCGCTGATCGTGACCTTTGGCCCAGCCGGTGCCGAGGTACTGACCGGCCACGTTGTCGGGGTCACGGACGGCGACACCATCACGGTGCTTGATGCAGCAAAGGTGCAGCACAAGATTCGTGTCGCTGGCATTGATGCGCCCGAAAAAAAGCAGGCATTCGGTCAGGTGTCGAAGGAAAACCTGTCGCGGCTGGTATTCGATAAAGAGGTCGATATCGAGTGGACCAAGCTTGATCGGTACAAACGGATCGTGGGCAAAGTGCTGGTGGCATCTCCAAACTGCGCAAGTGCTTGTTCCAGGTCGTTCGATGCAGGTTTGAGTCAAGTGAGTGCCGGTCTGGCTTGGTGGTACCGCAAGTACGCCAAGGAACAGCCTGCAGATGACCTGCCCAAATATGAGAAAGCGGAACTGGGCGCACAGTCGCGCCACCAGGGACTTTGGGGAGACAAGTCACCCATTGCACCTTGGGACTGGCGAAAGGGTGACCATGGCGAATGAATATCCAACCACGGTGGATGCTGCGGTGCGCCTGCTTTTGGGCATGGTGGAAGAATCCGAGCAGGCCAAGATCGCGGCCATGGACAGCGACGATATTTACACGCTGCACTTTGGATTGGGCGTTTGGATTCGCAACCACATGGGCTTTTATGCTGGCAACGACCAGTTGCTCAAGGCCACGGGTGAGACCGAACCCGATGATGGGAGCATGGTCATCATGCGTGCTTTTCGAGATCGCCTGCGCGCAGACCAGCCCAAAATTCACTGACGTTGATTTTTGCCAGCCTGTGCAAAAAGGCAGCGATTTGCGGTATAGTTGCCAAATTAACTAATCGCGCAACTTAAATACCACCATGAGCTTCGGAGCATTCATTCGACTTCATCGAGAGGCAAAGGGCATGCAAATGAACGACTTTGCCCGTCTGCTCGAGATTTCGCCTGCCTACTGGTCACGCATTGAGCGCGACAGAGAAAATGCGCCTAAAGACGAGCTGATCATCAAGGCCGCAGAAATTCTAGGCGTTAGCGTTGACGATGCATTCATTGAAGCAAGCCGCTTGCCGCCGGACTTACAGACAGAGGTTGGCAATGTCGTGCGGATGTACCGCAAGCAATCGCAGGCGGAGAAGTGAATGTCCTTGCTAACACTAAACTACCAGCACTGCGACCGCTATTTCCCTGACTACGTCAAGCACACCCAAGTTGCCAATATTGCACTGCAAGCGCGCCAGCAATTGATCAGTGACGACACTGATGCCTTGACGCTCGAGATTCTGGGTGCCATTGACAACATGAAGGTCAACGGCATCCCATACGAGTTGTGGGTC